>NZ_JBHIRW010000092.1:0-3057 GCF_042197445.1 Bartonella sp. AA1HLJMS
CAAGTTTTGAAGATAATCCTGCTGGTGATATTGTTTATTATCACTTAACAGATATAAAAAATGGTTTAGCAAAACCAAATCAGCTTGCCGTGAATAGAACTGATTTTGGTGAAACATTTTATTTTGATTATTCTCAGTTTTGGGATGGTGAATGCCCACTCTATATTGAAATTGCATCTGGAGATTCAGAGCATTACGCAAGTAACTTCTATGAATTTCTCTGTAAAAGAATTATAGCTAATTTGGAATGACGCTTTTTGTCGGGCGGTTTCCTTTTGAAATACACTGTTAAAGCCGTCATTCTTTTTTGTTTTCAAAAAATGCAAGAATTGTTAATCCCTTTTAGGAGGATCATCTATGAAAACCTATACCTTAGATGATGTTGTAGAATTAGTTGATAAATATAATGATATTATCAATTTTCGTACTGAAGAAAATGCGGCTGATGATCTACGGATTGAAAAGGCGGAGAAAGCTCTCGATTTGCAATTCACATTATAAGAGCTTTTTAAAAAAATATGTAGGAGGAGAAATTGGTGGTGAAGAAATCTTTAGCCTTTATAAGGAGTGTGGAGCAGATATCCCTGGTGGTGATATTGTTTTCAAAAACTTAAATGCTAGAAAACGTGGTTTTGCAACATCAGAACAGCTTGTCGTGTGTTACGCTGATTTTGGTGAAACCTTTTATTTTGATTATACGCAGTTTCGGGATGGTGAATGCCCACTCTATATCAGGCTTCCATCTGAAGATTACGAATATTACGCTAGCAATTTTTATGAATTCCTTTGCAAAAGAATTAAAGTACACGCGGGAGAAGAGATACTTGATGGTGACCAACCGATTGAAAAGACTGAGAACACTCCCACTCCGCAACCTATACCTTTTTACAAGAGTTTTTGGAAAAAACTATGAAAGAGGGGCAATTGATAGGGGAAATATGGAGCGTTACGCAAGTTTTGAGGATCATCTATGAAAACCTATACCTTAGATGATGTTGTAGTACTAGTTGATAAATATAGCGATAGTATCGATTTTGGCTCGACAGATGAAGCAGTTGATGATGCACTGATTGAAAAAGCAGAGAAAACTCTTGGTTTGCAGTTTACGTCTTCCTATAAAAGTTTTTTAAAAAATTATGGAAGAGGGGAAATTTGTGGTGAGGAAATATGTAGCGTTTATGATACAAATTTTGAAATTGTTCGTAGTGATGATATTGTTTATAAAAACTTAAATTATAGAAAAAATGGTTTTGCAACGCCACAGCAACTTATTATTAGTAGAACCGATTTTGGAGAGACATTTTTCTTCGATTATTCTCAATTCCAGAATGGAGAATGTGCACTCTATTTTGATTTTCCACCCAAAGATCCACAATATTATGCAAGTAACTTCTATGAATTCCTCTGTAAAAGGATTACAGATAATTTGAAGTAGATTTTTTTGTATGGTGGTTTTACTTTCAAATTGCAATGTTAAACCACGATTATTTTTTTCTTTTCAAGAATGCAAGCGTCGTTAATATTTTTTAGGGGGGAAGGACTTATGAAAACCTATACCTTAGCTGATGTTGCACAATTAATTAATAAGTATCCGGATGTTATCGACTTTGGCACTGCAGAGGATGCACCTGATGATATATTGATTGAAAAGGCTGAGAGAACTCTTGGTTTACAATTCACCTCGTCCTACAAAAGTTTTTTAAAAAATTATGGAGGAGGAGAAATTGGTTGCGAGGAAATTTTTAGCATTTATGGTGTAGACTTTGAAACTGTTTATGGTGGTGACATTGTCTATAATCGCTTAACAGAAATGAAAAATGGTTTAGCAAAATCACAGCAGCTTGTTGTCAGTAGAACTGATTTTGGTGAGACATTTTACTTTGATTACTCTCAGTTTCAGGATGGTGAATGTCCGCTCTATTTTGAGGTAATATCTGGAGATCCCCTTTATTATGCAAGTAATTTTTATGAATTTCTCTGTAAAAGAATTAAGGACCATGCAGGGGAAGATTTATGAAAACCTATACTTTAGATGATGTTGCAGTATTAATTGATAAAGTGAATAAATATGATGATATTATCAATTTGGGTACTGAAGATGATAGAGAGAATGAAACAGATGATTTACAGATTGAAAAGGCGGAGAAAGCTTTGGGTTTGCAATTCACATCCTCTTACAAAGTTTTCTTAAAAAAATATGGAGGAGGAGAAATTGGTGGTGATGAAATATTTAGCATTTATGGAGATTGTGGGGAAGGTATTCCTGCTGGTGATATTGTTTACCGAAACTTACTCAATAGAGAACGTGGTTTTGTGACACCAGAACAGCTTTTCGTTAGCAGAACAGATTTTGGTGAAACCTTTTATTTTGATTATACGCAGTTTAGGGATGGTGAATGCCCACTCTATGTCATGCTTCCATCTGAAGATTGCGAATATTACGCTAGCAATTTTTATGAATTCCTTTGTAAAAGAATTAAAGAAAGCGCGGGAGAAGAGATACCTGATGGAGACCAACCAATTGAAAAGATTGAGAACACTCTCACTCCGCAACCTATCCCTTTTTACAAGAGCTTTTGGAAAAAACTATGGAAGAGGTGAAATTGATAGAGGAAATATGGAGCGTTTATAACGCACGTTTTGAGGATCATCTATGAAAACCTATACCTTAGATGATGTTATAGAATTAGTTGATAAAGTTGATAAATATGATAGTGATATTGTCAGTTTTGGGACTGCAGAAAATGCTGTCGATGATATATGGATTGAAAAGGCGGAGAAAGCTCTCGGTTTGCAATTCACATCTTCTTATAAAAGTTTTTTAAAAAATTATAAAGGGGGAGATATTGGTGGTGATGAAATCTATAGTCTTTATGAAGATTGTGTAGATTTTCCTTTTAATGATATTGTTTGTCAAAACTTAAATTATTATAGAAAACGTGGTTTTGCAACATCAGAACAGCTTGTCGTGAGTAGTACTGATTTTGGTGAAACCTTTTACTTTGATTATACGCAGTTTCGGGATGGAGAATGCCCACTTTATGTCATGCTTCCATC
>NZ_JBHIRW010000093.1:0-3055 GCF_042197445.1 Bartonella sp. AA1HLJMS
CACGTATTCTATTGGCTTCTTTCTCATATTTTTCTATGGTTTTCTTATCTCCAGTCCAATAGTTGTAAAGCCCCTTCAAAAAAGCCTTTATTGCCAACTCATCATCAGAATCACGTCCTGCCGCTGTAATCCCAGCAATCTCATCATCTAAATTAAAACTCAATCCATGCTTTAAAGAGTTCCAAAAAGCTTCACTTTGCGTGATTTCGGGATGTTCTGCTTCTTCTTCATAAGAATTATTATATAAAGGATAGTCGGCTACATAAACATCATCACCAAGTTCAAGAACTCGATCTCCTGGTCGATAACGTTTACCTGAATTGCTGGGATTAAGAGGATAATCGGCTACATAAACATCATCACCAAGTTCAAGAACTCGATCTCCTGGTCGATAACGCTTATTGTTTATCATCTTTTTGCTCCCTTATATACTGGATGACCATTATAATTAACTATTGTTCCAGGAGGATAACGATCTAGCTCTTCTCTGCTACTTATAGTTGGCAAATTTGCACTCCCTCCTTGTGATGACTGATTAGCAGAGGAGCGACTAGCATCTTCACCTAGTAAATAGGCTTTTGCTTCAGGCGATAGTCTTGAAATAACATCTCTTATTTGATTCAGATTCCGCGTAAATAATTCTACATTCATATCAATGCTTAGTTCACCTAAAGAATGCTTTAGCATGTCAAGATCTTTATCACTGACATTTCCAAGTCCTACCGCTCCTGTCCTTGATAATTGCTTCAGTTCGTCTATACGATCACTTGCTATACGTTCCTTAATTGATTTCACGACTTTATCTGCACCATTTTCTTTCAATCCAGGAACAATGCTTTTAATCCAAGCAATCAGACCTGTTGCATACCCACCTTTTTCCTTAAGGTACTCATCAAGATATGTGAGATCTTTCAATAAAATACTTTTCCGTACTATATTATTTGCATATAGAGCTTTTGCACGTTCAGCTTCCTCATACGATTTACCACCTTCAACCATAATATATCTATATCCACCTGGTGCATTCGGATCTTCCACAAGCATCCTACCGTCATTGGTAAATTGGGAATTCCTATTTCCACCGTTCACTTTTTGTAATAGAAAAGCATTCAACGCATCTCTATTTCCAGCTATGAACCGCGCTTCTTCTTCACTATAGCCTTTAGACTTTAGATACTCGACAGTCTGGTTAACCTGCCCTCTTTGTTTATCTCCTTCATGCAAGTTCTTCAGCCCCTTGGCAAAAAGTTGCCATCCAGATGAATTTGGACTAGCCGTTATCGCACCCATAAGAAAATCATCAATATTTTTACTAACATCAGACTGTGAAAAACGAGAAAATTTATCCCAAAAACTAAGATTTGGTTCAGGAGGCTGTTCTTGCAATGGAACTGGTTTTGTTGAAATAGGTGGAGAAGTCTCTAACTGAGGAGGAGTTTCTGATTGTGGAATCGGAGAGGGTTTATTCCCCTCATTATCTATCTCAGAAGGACGAATAGAACCTATTGGAGAAGGAGAAAAAGAGCCTATCTTATATGGATCATTCATAGAAATCGCATTAAGAAAAACTGGTAATTTATGTTTGTCCTTTCGTTGATTCGCTATTGATTGTAGTAGATCTTTTTCTAGTCTGCGTTCGTGTAGATCTTTTTCTAGTTTGGATATGAAACGTCTATCTCTCGGGTCAAAATCTATAAAAACCATTACTTTCCCTTTAACTATTTATTTTTTCTAAGATTATTCAAACTAAACGGCAGCATTTGCTGCCTTTTCCGCAGCCTTCTTTAATCCAAAAAGCACCATCATAGCATTCTGCCAAGGGTCGTTACCATGCATCTTAGATTCTGACATATTATTCATCGTCGTGCCGTAATTTCTTGCAAAGCCATGACCGGCGTTCATAAGCATATTCAACCTATTCCAACCGCTATTGTCTTGTTCCAGCCAACGTTCACGATTGGCATCAACAACTCTCTGATTGTAATTATCAAGCACACCTCCCCCCTGTATGGCATTGGAATAGGCATTGCCATAACCCTGCAAGAAGTTATTTGATGCTCCCAACTGATTTTGATTGGCTTGGTCTATCATGGCATTGGCTTGCATCATGCGATCCGCATCACGATTAAATTGCTCTAACATAGCACGAGCGTATATAGAATCTCTTCCTTTCCGCACTTCCTCTCTGTGATCAGGAGTTGCATAACGACCAATCCCTGAGAAATATCTGTTAATTTGAGTGTCTGAGTCATCTAACGCTTCTTGAAGTGCTCGTTTGAAATACGAATTTTCTCCCATCATACCACCAGAAGCCATATGTCTAAGATTCATGGCTGCCGACGTTGGATTATAGATTGTATTCATCAAAGAGCGATTTTGATAATGATGAGGGACACTCCCAAGACCACCTATGGCTTGGGTGGTTTGAGCACTTAACGGCGCAACACGAGGTCCTCCATACACATTACCCCCAATCCCTGTGTCATACATGTTATACGCATCTGCACCCCCACGCTTAAAGACATTCTGCATCCAAGCAGGAGGGGCGCTTGTCTGCACCTGCTTCTGTTCTGTCGTTGCTGGTCTACTGCTCCCCATGTCACAATTCCTTCCTATAATAAAGCATACCTATGCTATAGCCTTGCTTGGTTAGTGCACGCTTCCAACCTAAACGACCCAAGATCTCCATTTCAGAAGCACCATTCTCACGCGCCCAATCCTCTACAAATTTCAAATTATCAACTTGATCAAGAACGCCCTTCCCACTACATTCACAAATCAGTGCGCGCTTCTTTCCTAAAACTGTCTGCTGTATCTGGGTCGTGAATGCCGCTAAAAAGCGCTCGTCGTCATCCAAAACAAGCCATAACTGTTTCTTGCCACTGCAAATCGCTTCAATCAGTTCCTGCAACGTGATTTCATGTTTGAAACGCTCTACATACTCTCTAAAAGATGCAATGATTTCTTCAAGATAAGGGGCTATACGCTCCATATCCCAAGACGTGGTCAAAAAGACTTTTGCCATTACCCTCTGCCTAAAGGACGTAAATCCACA
>NZ_JBHIRW010000094.1:0-2999 GCF_042197445.1 Bartonella sp. AA1HLJMS
TGTCACTTATCAGCATAGATTTAAGAAAATTGGTTTTTCTGGAACGAGTTTCTCTGCTGGATTGCGCCACCTTTTTTAGCGATACATAAACTATATAGTAACTTATATATAAGTATATAGTATTGTATTAAGTATTAAATTAAATATTTCATTTTATATTTATTGTATTTTGAGAAATTTATTAGCTTAATATAGATATTATTCTTCAATGAATAGAAGTAGGGGAATAGGAGGCGGCAAGAGTTATGATTTATGTATTTCATAAATATGTATTTTTATGCAACGTTACAACAGCTATTCTTTATTTTTTGCAGGTTACGTATGTTAATGCTGCAGGATCTTCAAGTGATGCAGGAGGGGCATTTTATAAATGCGATGATAGAAAAACACACTTTCTTGCAGATAAAATCTATTACTTAAAAAGTTCTCAAGAGACGTCTGCTCATATTGCACCTATTGCAGCTATATATGTAGAAAAAGCAGGCACTATTGTTAATGCCTCTCAGATAACAGTTTTTGGCGATGATCCAGATAAAATATCTGCGTATGGGGCGTATGTAAGAAATGGTGGAAAAATTAATTTAATAGCTTCAGATTTTAAGAATATACCTGCTCTTCGTGCTCAAAATGCCGTTATTAGCATGACAGTAGGGGAAATTAAGGGGACTTCACATGCTATTTATGCATGGGGGAGAGGAACGGATATTGCTTTAGTGAGTGTGAATATCAATATTGAGCCAGATAATTTGAATGTAAAAGGGATCGGTATTATGAGTGGTTTTGATGCAATGGTTAAAATGACAGACGGTACCGTTAATTTTAACCAGATTGGCTCATTTTCAACTCGATTTGGGGGGCATTATATTCTTGATACTATGGGGATTACGGGGCAAGGAAGGAGGGAGGAAACTTTAACAGATGGTGATGGAGCTATGGGGGTATTGCCAGAAGCTTTTGAGGTTTTTCAAGGTGGTGACGTTCATTTGAAAAACAATTTTATTCAGCTGAACCATATGCATGCATTCTTGATGAAAAACTTTTCAGGTTATGTAAATGATAATGGTAAGTTAATTCAAAAATATATTTCACCAGATGGCTTTAAGAATACAAATATTAAGATAGAAAAAAACAATATTTCTGTTCAGGGTGAGGGAGTATATGGACTGTGCTTTAATGTTTTAGCTCCAGAAGAACTTGCTAAAATGTTGAGGCAACGAGATGATGAAAAAATTTTAGAAACCAAAAAAGTTATCACGGGGAGGGCATTTGTTTATTTATCAGAGACAAATATGACAGTTCCAGACGGGATTGCGATTTATGCGAAGGGGAATAAAGACTATGAAGTAAAAGGCACTCTTGAATTATCGGATGAAACAAAAATCTCTGGTGATTTGTTGCTAAAAGCTAAAAATAATGCTTCTCTATTGGTGAAAGCAAACGCTTCCTCTCTTACAGGAGGTACGCGTGTTGAGGGTAGATCGGTTATTGATTTAGAGTTAATTCGTTATTCAAAATGGTATCTTACTAAAAGTAAATACAACGGTTTACAGGAATCTGTTTCATCGCTTTCTTCTCTAAGTCTTTCCAATAGCACATTGATCTTTGATGAAGACAGTGGTTATCAAACGCTACGCATTGGAAAAAAAGCAGATATAGGTGCAGGAGATAAAATTCTCGCATCAAAAGATAAAAAAGTCTACAGTGCCGAGGGAAACGCTCAGATTAGGTTGAATGCATTTTTGAATGATGAGGGTTTGTTTAATCCCCAAAAGACGGATCGCATATTGATCTATGGGGATGTTTCTGGAACGACATTCGTTCATGTGCAAAATTTTCCAAAATATGCAAGTAAAGAAGTCTATGAGGGAAAAGATCAAAGCATTTCACTCATTCAAGTTGCTGGAACAGCGCAGGCAGGTTCTTTTCGACTCGCCAATGGTTATGATGATTATACTACGGTGAAAGGTTTTCCTTATCAATATCGTATTCGTGGTTATGGTCCAGGTTCGCCCTTTGGAGAAGCAGATGCTACGCAAAGATTAGTGGAAGGTGAGGGGGAATTTTGGGATTTCCGACTCGAAGGGGTTTATATTTCTTCTAGAATAGGTTCTTATAATGGTCCATTTGGTAAACCTTCTTCATTATCTCATCCTGTTAATCCTCCATCTTCTCCCCCCAATTCACTTTCTACGTCGTTGATATCTGACTCTCCTTCTTCTACGTCCTCTGCTCCTGTCGATCCTCCCCCTCCCGATCCACTTTCTACGTCGTTTATGTCTGACCCTCCTTCTTCTACGTCCTCTGATTCTGTCGATCCTCCCCCTTCCGATCCACTTTCCACATCGTTGACATCTGACTCTCCTTCTTCTACGTCCTCTGCTCCTGTCGATCCTCCCCCTCCCGATCCACTTTCTACTTCGTTTGTGTCTGACCCTCCTTCTTTTACGTCCTCTGCTCCTGTCGATCCTCCCCCTCCCGATCCACTTTCTACTTCGTTTGTGTCTGACCCTCCTTCTTCTACGTCCTCTGATCCTGTCGATCCTCTCCCTCCCGATCCATTTTCTACGTCGTTTATGTCTGACGCTCCTTCTTCTACATCCTCTGATCCTGTTGATCCTCCATCTTCTCCTCCCGATCCACTTTCTACGTCGTTGACATCTGACTCTCCTTCTTCTACGTTCTCTGCTCCTGTCGATCCTCCCCCTCCCAATCCACTTTCTACGTCGTTTATGTCTGACCCTCCTTCTTCTACATCCCCTGATCCTGTTGATCCTCCCCCTCCCAATCCACTTTCTACGTCGTTTATGTCTGACCCTCCTTCTTCTACGTCCTCTGATCCTGTCGATTCTCCACGCCCTGATCCACTTTCTATGTCGTTGCCATCTAAGCCCTCTGCTCCGGAGGACACTTCATCTCTGGATACTGTTTCTCCTCCTTCTGTCCCTGTTGAACCAAAGCCTTCTCAGTCCTCTGATCCTTTAGATCCTTCATCTAATCTC
>NZ_JBHIRW010000095.1:0-2978 GCF_042197445.1 Bartonella sp. AA1HLJMS
CATCATTATATTTGCCAACTCGTGGATGTTGCTACAGCCCTTGGCACTTGAGATAATTTATTATAGGCATTTTAAGTCCTTTCTTAATAGTTTTTTTATTCACGCGGGCTCTCTCCGCTTGGTACGTGCAAAAGGCATGGTTTTGATTGGTTCACCATGAAACATGGTTTGAAATGAGAGAATCTTACGGTATTCGGGATTCTCATTCAACATATAAAACAATGAATTATTATTATAAATCAAAATGTTGCCACTTGATGAAGCAAGATTTGCTTTAGATGCAAACAGTGAAAAGTTGGTGCAAGATACCTTAGAAGGATTGATGCAAAATCCTAAATCTTGGTCATTGCACATCGTTTGGCAACAATTTTAAAAGCAGATCGCATTCTTGTGATGGATAAAGGCGCCCTTGTGGAAGAAGGAACACACAACTCATTATAAAAAATAATGTTTATGCGCATTTGGCTCAACTGCAATTTTCATCTGAGTAAGTGATTCTTGATACAAGAGCAGTATTTTTAAGGGCATAAACAGTATTCTTTTCAGACAGGCTTATCAATTTGAAACTCTCATGGAAAAAAGAAAGGCAAGCATTGAGGTGTTTTTCTTTTTTAACGGGCTGTTCTTTTTTCTGCCTGACATTTTTATAAAGACACTTCTGTGTATAGAATGTAAAACGATATCCAGTTAAATCGCTATGGACTATTAAGATGAGCAAGGAGTTCTCTTCATAACAGCACTGTCACGTTGATTTATAATGATAACTCATTGTTTTTCATGAGAGATTTTACATGGAATTTATCGTTTCAAATTTGGTTATGTTGCATTAGTCAAAACCATTTCTCTTGTATGTTGCAAGCAGAGAGAGCTCGCGTGAAGTAAACACTTTAGAAAGAATAAGTCCTCTTCATGAAGCGTCCCAAGTTTTAGGGGCTGTAGTAATATTGAGGGGATTAGGAAAGTGTATGATGATGTCGCTTTCTGCAAGCAGAGAGAGCTCGCGTGAAGTAAACACTTTAGAAAGAATAAGTCCTCTTCATGAAGCGTCCCAAGTTTTAGGGGCTGTAGTTGAGGGGATTAGGAAAGTGTATGATGATGTCGCTTTACTAAAAAACAGCCGATAAATGAGTAGAAAGACGCTTTTTATCGATGCTATAAACAAGGTGAGCACGCAGCCATGTTTTGCTGTGTTAGGCTTTTGAGTACTTTGAACCAATATTGTGGGAGTGCATTTTAAGAATTATAAAGCTCTTCTTAAAAGTGCATAAATCATTAGAGCAGTACAATTAAATACAAATTGTTTTATTTTACCAATAAAAACATCTATATTTTGTGTATTGTTTTTATTAAAATAGAATATGTAGTGATTTTCAAATCATATATACACACAATGATACAATATCGAGGGATCGATAAAAGAGCTGCGTTAAATGTTGGTGAGAATAAAAGAAGGCAAGAATGGAAGAAGACATAAAATTGGCAATAGCTTTCATAATAGCTATAATTAAGGTCATTTGGAAATGGGGGAAAAAATGTGGGAGTGTAAGATGCGGCGTTATGATTTTCTGCATCATATGGATGGGGAAGTCGTGGTATTCGGGATACTCAGTGGATTTTTTGTTCGGTTTGGCAATGATAGTGTGTTGTGGGGGAAGCTTAATGCTTGCATTGGCAATTTATCAGAACAAGCATTTAACTAAACAACTTGAGCGAAAAAAGCAAGAGTGCGCTGAACATAAAGATATTATTGCACAAAGGGAACAGAAATGTCTTCAATTGACTGAACAACTTGAGCAAAAAAAACAAGAGTGCGTTGGATATCAAGATATTAGTGCACAAGGGGAACAGAAGTGTCTTCAATTGACTGAACGACTTGAGCAAAAAGAGCAAGAGTGCGCTGGATATCAAGCTATTATTGCACAATGGGAACAGAAGTGTCTTCAATTGACTGAACAACTTGAGCAAAAAGAGCAAGATTGCGCTGGATATCAAGCTATTATTGCACAAGGGGAACAGAAATGTCTTCAATTGACTGAACGACTTGAGCAAAAAGAGCAAGATTGCGCTGGATATCAAGCTATTATTGCACAAGGGGAACAAAGGCTTGTTAAAAAAACTCAAAAAATATCGCAGGAATGGTTGAAACAATGGGATGAGGGAGTAAGGCTATGGGAAAGAGACGTACTGGGGATAAAAAATCCTAGGGAAGATATGAAATTCAGTGGAGATCGGCTTCCATTGGTAAAGGATATTTGTGTTCGAGGGGATCACAAAGTGCGTTTATTGTACAAGCAAGCACTTGGAAAAAAACTTACTTATGAACATTACAAAAAAATATGTAGTCTCTTGGATACCTCATATTTTAGGAAATTTTTTGTAAAAGCAGTGCGATTAATGAGCAAGAATGGAATAACTCTGCAAAAGTTTGTAGATCCTCTTACGAACAAAAAACGGAGTCAACCTACGATGTTATTACTTCATTGGTGGTTATATGTTCTTGATGATATGATTACAGCTGAATGCAAACAGCACCAAAAGGAAAACTTTACAGGGGAGGATGAAAAGAAAAAATTTACAGATACTTTGTGGGACAACATATCTATAAGTATAGAACACAAAGAGATAGAGAAAATGCTAAAGCTTTCGGAATCTTGGTCTGGTGAGTGTACTTTATTATTATATTGTAAAAAGAATGTGTTGTTGTTGTTGTGTGATATTTCCAGTGATTATAAGGAGGCAAGAGAAACTTTCATTTACTATAAGAAGCTTATTAAAACAGTGAAAAAAGGCTATGTTGCCTTTGATAATGGTTGCCATTCTGTCACAGTTAGAGATGTAATCAATACTTGTCAAGAGAATGACACAAATAGAGCAAAAAATCTTTCCATTGTTGAAGGGAATCCAACATTTGAAGAAGCTTACAAATTAGGCGTTAAAGAGTGGATGAAATCATCAAATGAGAAATGCGATAACCGATT
>NZ_JBHIRW010000096.1:0-2928 GCF_042197445.1 Bartonella sp. AA1HLJMS
AGCTGGTAGAGCGCCTCGTTTACACCGAGGATGTCGGGAGTTCGAGTCTCTCATCGCCCACCATATAGCTTTATATTACTATTAAGTTTTTGATTCTTCATATATTTTTAAAAGATAAGGGATGCCTAAATAAAGTTAGGGGAATAGGATTTTTCAACCTATCTCTATAGGACGCCTCTTTTTTTGCAAACTTTCTCAAGAACGTCTTTTAATTCTGCTAAGTTTTGTTGTGAAAAATTCTCTAAATTTCTAACAAACTCACCAACAGCTTCACGCCTCAACGGATCAGAAGTCTTGATTTTAAAACTTTTGCGTCAAACATAAGCTTCTTTTCTTAAGAGTAAAGCCTTCTGTTGATCTAAATCATAGAGTTCAATTATCTTTTCCTCCAGTCCTACAGGAACAGATTTTTTGCCAATTTCTACAGAAGATAAAAATGATACAGATATGTCCAATACCTCTATACAAAAACCATTATCAAGCATATACAATATCTCTTATGGTGAGAAATTATTAACTTTTCATCAGGAATAGTGTGTTTAATATCATTATAAAATTTAAATATTACAACGAGATATATAAATAAAATATATTGGTGTACTTATGCTTGTCAATCTTAATGCTATAATCCGCGATCTTTCTTCAGAAACGAATATCGTTACAGTTCTTAAGGAATCTATCGTTAACTCTATACAAGCTCATGCAACAAAAATTGATATTTTATTCCAACTTTATGGCAATGCAGATTTGTGGGAGAATCAACCAATTTTTTCTATAAATGTTTTTGATAATGGAGATGGATTTACAAAAGAGAATATCAAATCTTTCTCTACTTATAAAAGTGATTATAAAATTCAAGAAGGATGTAAAGGGGTTGGACGTATTACTTACTTGAAAATATTCGAAGAAGTTAAAATCGTTAGTTTTAGCAAAGATGAACATCATGCTCAAATTTCACTGAATTTCACTCCACAGTTTACACAAGATTCTTTTAAAAAAGAAAATGGCGAAAAAGATAAATGGTGGAATACACATTTATCTTTTGAAAGACCTTATAAACAAAATGTGTTAGATATAAACCTAGTTCATAATGAAATTTACTATCATCTTCTTCCTTTACTTTTTTTAAAGAAAGATGAAAATATCCAAATTAACTTTTATGTACATAATGTAGAAAATTTAGAAGATGTAAATAACTTAAGGGATGTAAAAAATTTAAAAGATGTAGAAAGCTTAGAGAAAAGAACAATCAATACGCAAGATTTACCTTACTTAGAAAATAAAACTCTCAAAATCGGTCTTTCAAATATTCCCTTTAGTCTTTCTTATTATTTTGAAGAGAACACAAACTCTAAGACTAAAGTAGAGGCTTACTATTGTGCTAATAATCGTACTGTTATGCCTTTTTCAAAGTTTATAAATATCAATCCAATAAACAATGTGATGATGATATTTTTATTAGAATCGCCTATTTTGGATAAGTGTGTTAACGACGAACGGAATGAGTTTGAGATTAATAAAACAGATCCTGACTTAGAAACCCAACTAACTTGGGATGATATTAATCAAACGTTAAAAAACACTTTAAATGAAGTAATTAACAGCCAATTTCCGGAAATTAAAGAAAAAAAGAGCACTCTTCTCAAAAAAATTGCTGAAGAATATCCTTATTTAGTAGACTTCTTAGACACAAAAGATGTAATTGGGGGCGTCTTCAAGGAAGATTCATTTATTGAAAACGCGGAAAAAAAATATTCAAAAAGAAAACTAGCATTCAGAAAAACTCTTCATGAAGGCAAAGGAAAGCCAAAAGAAAATTTACAAAAAGCACAAAAATTTGCTAGTTTAGAATTAACACAATACATTCAATTCCGAGATGATATTTTGAATCAATTCTCTAAATTATTAACACCAAAAACTTTAGAAAAAGACATTCATAATTTATTTATTCACCAAGGAAAAACAGCTGATAAATTTTCTCCTTTGCCATTAGAAGAAAATAATTTATGGATAATTGATGATAAATTTATGAGTTATAACTATTTACAAAGTGAGAAAACGATACAAGAATTTCTTTCAAACGTTGATTCATTATCTATTAATTCTGGAAGAAAAAAAACAGAATTATGTAGCCGACCTGATATAGCTATCTATTTCGACTCTGAAGAAAAAAACGTGTTGTCTTAATAGAATTAAAAAAGCCCACGGCAGATTACAAAAATTCAGGCGTTGCACAATTAAGTAATTATGCCAGAGTCCTTAAAACATATGGTGTTAATGAGATATATTTATATTTAATAGCTGAAATAGATGATGATTTTGCATATACATTGCTTGATACAAATCATTTCATAGAAGTTTTTTCTCAAGAAGGAAAATGTTATCAGGGAAGTCTTTCTATGGGTAATGCATTTGTACAAGTTATATCTCCAAGTGCTGTTATTGGGAATGCAAAAGCAAGAAATAGAACTTTTATGGATATTATTAAAAAGGATTTGTTACATCATCGATCAAAGCAAGCCAATCAAGTATTCTGTTCTTCAATTCTTTGAAAAACACTGTTTTAAATGTGATAAGATATTATCGAGCGCATCCATAAGGCGGGCAAAATCAATAACAAACATAAAGAGAATGAAGGCAATCAATTTCATGATGCGTGACATCATCTTTAAGCCTTGATAGGTCTCTATCATCTCGTGAAGGAGCTGTTGTTCTGTTTCTGTAAGATCTTTATCTTTGCTGCTTCGTTTCTTGACCATCTTTCCAACCACATAAATGGGCTCCCTGCTTGTTATGCTTCAAAATATCTCTTGCAAGGTTGGAACTGATGACCTCAACATCCTTATTATCTAAATAAATGGGCAACCAGCCACCACAAGAAACAGACCTATTTGCCGCGCACCCAACGAGAAAGTTCAGAGCGCACAC
>NZ_JBHIRW010000097.1:0-2916 GCF_042197445.1 Bartonella sp. AA1HLJMS
AGCCATTGTTTAAAACGCAAGTAACGCATTCCACCGCCTTCAAAACGGCGCGATTGAAAATTCACGGTACCACTGAACATGTCACCACTTGCACCACGTATCGCCCACCCTGTTTTGGTACCTAGATCAAAACAAAGAATTGTATTATTCATCACGTTTATGAAGCTCTAAAGCCATATTCCGCACTCCCAATAATAACGGAGTCGCTCCCATATTCTACGGTGCCAAGGTAGAGATGCCATGTATTGTTGTGGTGTTAACATAGACAATTTATAAGTCGTATTGGAAATGTAATTAAAGTTTGGAACTAGGTGATCACCACGTAATCTGCCGCCACCAAAAACAGCCCCTAAACCACTAATCCAACAATTACCTTCGTGACTGAGGTTCTCTTCACTCTCTACCCAGCCACCTAAATCACCTTTCTTTACTTTGCCAAAGCTTCTCAATGCTCGTATTCGGTGTAACTTGAAAGGACCGAGATCAACTGTATCGTCTGTAAGTTCGTATTTCTTTTTACTACTATTAACTAAATCACAACCACTAATAAAACCTGTATCAATCCATGCATCACCACACACACGGGCATTTTCACAAATTATTGCTGTACCGTATACATGTGCATTACCAAAAACTTTAGCATCAAAATAAACAATGGCATTGCCATAAACATGAGCGTTATCATAAACGTTGGCATTACCAAAAACCTTGGCTCGACCGTAAACCCTAGCACTACCATAAACCTTTGCATCGTCCCCAACCCAACAGTCTCCCTCATGACTTAAATTGCTTTCATTTTCAATAAAGCCACCTAAGTCACCTGCGTACACATCTCTAAAATTTCTTAAAGCACGTATACGGTGAAGCGTAACTCCATTAACTTCGATTGTTTCATCAGTAGATTCATACTTCTTTTTAAGTATCATATCTTCCACCTCTATCTTCTCACTTACTTTTCTTCTTACTCTTCTTATTCTTATGAGGCGGCGCTTTTACTGCTTCATCACGCTGTTTAAGCTCTTGTGTTAGTCTTTGAATTTTCTCGTCACGTTCTTTAATCTCTTGCTTCAGTTGTTTAATTTCCTCGTCGTCACATTCTTCCATCTTTTGTTTCAGTTCTTCAATTTCCGTATCACGTGATTGAACATCTGCTTTTAGTGCCTGTATCTTTTCACTTTTCCGTTTAAACTCTTCTCGGTACGCATCTATCTTTTGCTTCAATTCTTTAATTTCCTCCTCACGTTCTTTAATCTCTTGCTTCAGTTCATCAATTTCCTCGTCGTCACATTCTTCCATCTTTTGTTTCAGTTCTTCAATTTCCGTATCACGTGATTGAACATCTGCTTTTAGTGCCTGTATCTTTTCACTTTTCCGTTTAAACTCTTCTCGGTACGCATCTATCTTTTGCTTCAATTCTTTAATTTCCTCCTCACGTTCTTTAATCTCTTGCTTCAGTTCATCAATTTCCTCGTCGTCATGTTCTTCTATCTTTTGTTTCAATTCTTTAATTTCCGTATCACGTGATTGAACATCTGCTTTTAGTGCCTGTATCTTTTCACTTTTCCGTGTAAAATCTTCTCGATACGCATCTATCTTTTGTTTTAGTTCTTCAATCTCTTGCTTCAGTTGTTTAATTTCCTTGTCACGTTCTTCAAGATCCGCATCACATTCATCAATTGTCTGCTTGCTTTCCTTTAAATACCTAAACTCATTCTCTTTCATTTTTTTCTTAATATCTTGAACCTGCTCTTTAAGTGCTTTAACTTGATCGCGATAATGCAATGCAATACGAAACATCACTCCGCTTAAAAGCAAAACTGAAACCACTGCTATCCATAAAATTTCATTCGAACTCATCTTTATCTCCTTTAATTTTTATGAGGGCGGTCATCATGACCAATCTGTTGTGCTTCGCATTCCATTAAAAAAAGAATGCAACAAGCCGCATGTGCCAAGTGTGATAAATCACTCTCAGCATCCTTATGCTCTCCACCAAACCATGCTAATAAATGACGTAAAGCAGCACCGTGAAACCTGCTCCAGTGCATGCCATTACGCCAATTGTTTGCTCCGTACTTCTTTGCCCCAAACTCTAAAACTTTACCAATTTCAAGCAGTGCCAACGGCGGTATAAGCTCTACACGAGGCTTACCATCATCATTCTTATGCGCTTCATTTGCATTATGTGAACACATATAAACTCTGTCGCCACCATATTCTTCAGTGCCGCAAACATATGCATTTCCATAAATCTTGGACTTACCATAAACCACGGCATGACCGAACACCTTAGCAGCATCACAAACCTTGGCATAACCACAAACCTTGGCGTTGCCATAAACCTTGGCGTTGCCATAAACATGGATATTATCGTAAACGTAAGCATTACCAAAAACCGCAGCTTCATCACAAACCTTGGCATTGCCAAATACATGCGCATTACCACAAACCTTGGCGTTGCCATAAATCGCAGCTGCTAAAAGAACATTGGCATTCTCATAAACACGGGCATTGTCATAAACATGAGAAAAACCAAGAACCTTGGCATTGCCAAAAACACGTGCATCACCATAAACCCATGCCCTATTCCCAACCCAACAATCACCTTCATAACTTAGGTTGTCTTCTTTCTCTATATAGCCTCCTAAATCACCTGCTTTAACATCACCAAAGTCTCTCAGTGCACGAATGCGGTGAAGTGTTCTGCCATCAAACTCAATTGTTTCATCAGTAAGTTCGTATTTCTTTTCTACAGCCATCATCACCTCCTTAAGGCTGCAAAGTCTCACGCGCGCTATTAACGCCGGAACTTTTTGCAAATGTAGTCATTGGGGGGTGTTGCTCTTGCATTAATCTCTGCAAGCGCTCGGGATAAAAAAAATCTTCTGGACGCAAATCTATCCCATGATCACGTGC
>NZ_JBHIRW010000098.1:0-2829 GCF_042197445.1 Bartonella sp. AA1HLJMS
GCTCTTTTTTACAATTTTAGGTGTCAAAATCTATTTTGACAAAACGCGCATTTAATGCTAAATTTTATACATAAAAACAACAAATTACCACGTGTTCCTACCTAATCCCACCTTTTCCCACTTAGTATAAAACCTAGTGTCAAACTACAAAGGGGTTCTCAAAGGGTCTTCAAAGACCTTTCAAAGATCATTTAAAGCCTCTTTTTCTTTTCTGCTCAAAATCGCAATTTGAGATGATCAATCATTGAGTTGGAATCGTATTATTTGAGAAGCAGCGTATATAAGATGGTATGACTTCTTTTAGCATAAATTGACTGATGATTTTTCTGTATCCTAAGCACATTATTCAGGACATTATTAAAAAGAGAAGCGTTTAAGGAATTCGGTCAACTTGACCAAATTGCTCTTCAGTCTGCAATTGTGCAATGTTTGCACCATTGCTCCTTTGAGGAATTGGGTAAACATTACCCTATTGCTGTACTCATGCAATTGGTGCAAGTTGCACCTATTCCTTACCTCCACACCAAAATGCGAACTTTTGATTTTGGTCTCAATACTCTTCAACACCGATCAAAGGGTCAAGTTGTCCCTTTGATTTTCTGTCTCTCAGAGGTTTCCTTTTCTCCTGCCTCTTTTCCCTTGTTTGGTGCCTCGAGTGTGATTTCTGTTGTGTATCCGCTTTGTTTTTCATAGCGGTGGGTGACGGTTGCAGCTTTCCATGGTCCATTGATTTGCCCACGAAACCCTTGAAGGATGAGAGGTTGATCCGCCATAATTTCAGGGCGTCCCTCAAGGGTCAAAGAACCACTGCCCACAGCACGACACAACCTGTCCGACTCGGAAGCAGCAGCAGCTCGTGCTTCCTCCTCACAAGTGTAACAAGTCCGTAAACGCCGCACGGGACCGCTAAACCCTGTCTGATGCTTGACTTGGCATTGCTGCCCTTTTGAGCGATCAAAATAAGAAGCTTCAATAGTGCCATATTGCGTGCGTGGCTCTAACGTGAATTCCCAGTTAGAACAGTCGTGCTTATGAAGTTCAAGGGCTGGTAAATTATCCCCGCTTAAAAATAAAAACTTATGGTCTTTGATTAAAAAACGCGCCCGCATGCGGTCCGCAAGACGGGTTAAAAAATCAACCGCCGATTGATCTGTACGAATCACATAAGGCAAAGTTTGTGTGGTGAACTGAGGACTGACCTTTGCTTGATAGCCATGGCGTTTGGCAAGTGTCTCAACAATCTCGCCAACAGTTTTGTGGTCAAAATGTTCACTCACCTGTTCTTTGAGCTCTTTACGCATCGAGGCGCTTTTGCCACAAAGGCGCAAAATCTCTCCATCACTGCCACCACAACTTACAACCGATTCGACAACAAAACACCCCATAAATGCACTGATGCTGTTCTCATAACCAAAGATCACCTGTAGCGCACTGTTGCGTGAGGGAACCTCTAAATCATTGCCACTATCATCAAACTCTGCTTCAAATGTATCGGCTTCATTGCCCGCATGATCGGTAATGGTTGCCGTTAAAAGACGCTGGTAAAAAACCTCATGAACAAGCTTATCCCCCACCCTCACCTCAATAAAAGGATGCGTGCGCATTAATCCCATAACCGCTTCACCACACTATTCTTTTCTTGGCTAACAAATTCAGGCAGAATGACCTTTAAGCCCCGTGGCAACAGAGCACCATACCCTGCAATACCTGGATTGGCTTGCAAAGTGGCCTCACAATAACCTCTGATCGCTCCAACTTGCGAACGATCCCCTAACACAGCCATGGCATGGTGAAAGCAGATCAGATCAAGACTCATATCTTCTAGCTCTACCACGAGGTGCTTTTCTGATATTTTCATGGCGTTTGTTCCCCTTGGAAATATTGATCATATCCCTCTTGGTATTGTCCCACCTGATATTGACCTTGCGGTTTTCCACCATCGAAAAACGGTAACAAGCTAATGGCATAGCGAATGCGCCCCGATTGGCCAGAGCGACTAATATAGTCGTGATCTTTCGTGACACTGGTGATTACCACAGATCCATGAAGAATGGCGCTATAGCCATTGTCACTCATCCAACGGATCATCTGAACAGGCTTGGCAACACGAATGGTTCTAGTGATGGCATCAATGGCAACACGATCACCAAACTCTTCTGGAAACAACACCCCATGGATGGTTTTGGCATCATTGCCATAACCGGTAAATTGCAAACCTGGAGCCTCACCAAAACGCTCTAGGCAAACCCATGAAGCAGAAAACTCTTCCTCAAAGGATTGGAAATTCAGCCAGTCCACATAAAAAAGATGTGGTCCTAACATCAGCAAAGGATCTCTCATAGACGCCCTCTCCTTGATTGTATTCCTTCCAGCACGTCATCTCTTTCAAAACGTATCATTGCATCTCTCCTACCATTGCGCTCTCCTAGCAGTTCATCCCTCCCCTCATTGTGTTCTTTCCAGCACGCCGTCTTTTCCCTTATTCTGTAGCCCGTATCATTCTGTCCCGCCATGCAGCGCATTGGCACGTGCCCGTTGCAAAGCATGGGCAACCGCACGACCAGTGGCCATGGGTTCACGCGCGCCATTGACATGCACCGTGACATTTTGATTGTGTGTGATGGGGGAGTGATCTTTGCTTTTTGCTTCTGTGAAAGGGGAATTTGCATGCCCCGCCCCCGCAAATTGTGCTATGGGCTGAATGGCTGTTTTACCTCCCAAAAAACTTGGCAAAAACTCTCTTACATCAATCGAACCAATCCACCCCTTAATGCGGCTAGGCAAAGATTTACAAAAATCCATCAATTGTGAGATAGACGACATAAAGCC
>NZ_JBHIRW010000099.1:0-2823 GCF_042197445.1 Bartonella sp. AA1HLJMS
ACCCATGAAATGAATAGCAAACTTCACTACTTTGTTGATCTTATTCCATGTCATGGGCTGTGGATAAACAGCATTTAAAAAACTTTTTGAAAAAATTATCGGCTTTTTTAGCATTTTTTCCAGTTTTCACACTATTCATTCAAAATGGATTTAATAAGCTTCGTTTTGATTCTTTTGATAAGAATTAACCCTCTCATATGAAAACGGACCCCTGTTGTAATATGCATCATTTTAATAAGTATGATAATGAACATGTCACTTTACGCTCTCTCTTAGAATATTATCGTCAACGAGCTAAATCACCCCGTGAATTAGGAACTCTGTTTGAAAACCTTGTCATGGCTTATTTGACAAACGACCCGCTTCAAAAGCAAGAATACGAAAAGGTTCAAACTTATTTGGAATGGGCTAAGGAGCATGATGAAGATGGAACGGATATTGGTATTGATTTGATCGCTACAATCCGTGATGAAGGTGGCTATGCGGCTATTCAATGTAAATGCTATGACGCCTCTCACATAATTAAAAAAGAAGATATTGATAGTTTTATAGCAGCGTCTGGCAAGAAAATATTCACCCGTCGTATTCTGATTGATAGCACCGAAACAGATTGGAGTGATAATGTTGAACTGACTTGTGAAGGACAAGAGGTTCGTATTCAACGCATAAACCTTTTTGATTTAGAGAACAGTCAAATTGATTGGGGGGCGTATAAAGAACAAGGACAAGCCGTTCTTAAAGAGCAACCCCAAAAAAAGCTTTTAGATCATCAAAAAGAAGCCCTTGAGAAAGTCTGTGAAGGGTTACAAGAAGCAGACCGTGGCAAGCTGATTATGGCATGTGGTACGGGCAAGACTTTCACCAGTTTGAAGATAGCAGAAACCATAGCAGGTCAAGGCAAGCGCGTATTGTTTCTAGTGCCCTCCCTTGCTCTTATCTCTCAAACAATTCGTGAATGGACAGAAGATACAGAAGTGCCTTTGCGTTCCTTTGCCGTGTGTTCCGATACACAAGTGGGTAAGCGTCGTAAGAATAATAAAAATGATGCTCTTGAATTTGATAGCTCTGATCTTGCCTTGCCTGCTACCACGGATGCAAAAGAACTGGCTAGCAAAGCGGGTAAGGTTTCACATGATCTGATGACCGTGGTCTTTTCCACTTATCATTCAATCCAAGTGATTTCCGATGCACAAAAAAAGTATGATTTACCCGAATTTGATCTCATCATTTGCGATGAAGCACACCGTACCACGGGGCTTCATTGGGAACTGACGACAATGAATCTGATTTTATCAAGGTTCACGATAACAGCATCATTCAAGGCAAAAAACGCCTCTATATGACAGCAACGCCCAAGATCTTTACCGATGATGCCAAAAAGAAAGCCAATGAAATCAATGCCGTTCTAGCATCTATGGATGATGAAGAGCTCTATGGAAAAGAGCTTTATACCTATACTTTCTCAAAAGCCGTTCAGAATGAACTTTTAGCACCTTATAAGATTATTGTTTTGGGTGTTAATGAAGAGGAAGTAAGTCAATCCATTCAACATCTGATGACCGATGAAAATTATGAACTTATTCTTGATGATAAAACCAAGATCATAGGTTGTTATCAAACCCTTGCTAAAATAGATCTCAAAGTTGATCTAAGTGATGACCCCAATCCCATGCGGCGGGCTTTAGCATTTTGTAAAGATATCAAGACTTCTAAACGCATTCGTAAAACCTTCAATTCTGAAGAAATACAAGAAGAATTATTTAATCTTCATCAACTCTATAAAGATACCCCGCCTCTTCACTGTACCTTTGATCATATTGACGGAACACAAAGTGCCAAATCACGCAATAAAACCCTTGATTGGCTTAAGGAAGATGTGGGGGAAAATACTTGCCGTGTGCTCACCAATGTAAGATGTCTGTCTGAAGGGGTGGATGTACCCGCTCTTGATGCCATTATGTTTTTACACCCGCGTAAAAGTTATGTGGATGTCATACAGGCGGTGGGGCGTATCATGCGCCGTACAAAGGGCAAGAAAAGAGGCTACATCATTTTACCCGTTGGTATCCCTGCTGGGGTTTCTGCTGAACAGGCTTTAAAATACAACAAAAGATACAGTGTTGTCTGGCAAGTCATCAATGCTTTGCTTGCTCATGATGAGAATTTTGAAATCACCCTTAACCAGATGATTTTAGGGCAAGACGTTAGTGATGTTTTGGAGATTGTCGCCTTAAAGAGCATGACCGCGGTTGAGGATAAACTTCATATCCATGAAAAATCAGAACATATGGGACTTGAGATTGGAAAAGCCGCTCATGAACCACAAACTATTCATAGTGTAACAGGAAGATTACCTTTTTATAAAGAGTTTCCCAATGCTCTGAAAACCCTTATTGCGAAGAAATTTGCTATTGCGGATTATTGGGAAAATTGGGCGGGCAATGTGGCTGAGATTGCTCAAAACCATATCACGCATCTCCAAAACTTGCTTGCTGATGAAACCAGTGAAGCCTTTCATGCTTTTGATATATTTCATAAAGAATTACAAACCAATTTAAACAGTGAAATCAAACAAGAAGAAGCGATTGAAATGCTTGCGCAACATCTTGTGACGCGTCCTGTATTTGAAGCTTTGTTTGAAGGCAATGAATTTGTACAAAACAATGCCATTTCGCAAGCAATGGAAAAAATCTTAACAGAACTTGATAAAACCAATATCGAGGAAGAGTCCAAGGAATTACAAGAATTTTATAACAGTGTAAGGCTTCGTGCTTCTGGGATTACCTCACCACAAGCAAGGCAAAATCTTATTATTACGCTTTA
>NZ_JBHIRW010000100.1:0-2761 GCF_042197445.1 Bartonella sp. AA1HLJMS
TCTTGGCTCTCAAATGCCATATTTGCAGGGACATCATCATAGGGGTGATGTTCCCAGAAATGATAAGCAACGCGCTTACCACTGGCGTTAAATTCAATCCCCATACGAATGTAATTGCCTTCAATCTCAGCAGGTCCATTGTAGGTAAGGTCTAGCATTTCGGTTGGATAAACTTGCAATTGAAGAGGCACGCCAGAGCGCCCATAAAGGTCAACATAATGCAATCTTACAAAGCACTCTCCTGTTAAAAAGACCTCTCGTGCAATGGTTGCTTGCAGCCCATAAAAGCTGGTATCTTCATCATAGTCTGCTTCATCAACCCATTGCCACCATAAGTCTAAAAGCTTTTTCTTTTCTTCTTGAAAGCCTTCAATGCGAGGATAAGGTTTAATCCCATCACTTACAGCCGCAGAGACCCATTCCTCCGTTGCAGACCCATAAAGAGATTCATTGTCATAAAGCCATCTTGAACGGGCAACAATGGTATCACCGCATTCCTCAATGGCTTTATTGATATGTTTTTTGGCGGGGTCAAAACCACCCATACGGCGGCTTTTACTTGCCGCTTCAAAATGGGGATTGTGTTGACGAGAAATTGTAAAAAAGCCCGTGAGTTTATTGATAAAGCCAGCCATTAATAGCCTCGTGATATATTAAAATAGAAAACGCGTGAACGCTTGCGCCCTTCAAGGTCCGCTATTTGTGTGTTCAGCATCTCAAGCGCTCTGCGCAGTTCCTCAACAGAACGGTTGCTTACTTGCTTATCGCCATGGCGCACCGATTGCGCACCCGAATAAAGAGCCTCTTCAATTTGTTCACGCCGCCTTTTTAAGTTTTCAAGTCTTTCAATTTTACTGTTAATTGGTTCTAAAGTTTCACCCACAAATTACCTCCAATCCCCTCGCATATAAGGATTCATCATTGTTCTGAATGGCTTCTTTTGAGGCTGTGCTGTCTGAGATCTTCTTGGAGAAGGAGAGGGCACATGTTCTGATGTTGGCTGTTCTAAAGCGCCTTCAATTTTAAGTTTTTCCAGACGCTCTTCTAAGATATCGACTTCTCGATTAAGGTTTATTTCCGCCGAAATCAGACCTTGTAAAGCCGCATAAGCATAGACCCTACAATCCAAGGCTTCGTTTCTTGCCTTTTCACTTTTTTGCCATTCAATACGCTTGAAGCCTTTGAAATATTTGATGACTTTTCTTTCAGCGGTCAGTTGGTCAAAATATTCTCGATCAAGGCTTTTGTGAAAGTGTGTTGCACCAGCCCCCGATGCTTCAGAACCGGATTTTTTAAACCGTGCTGTGATAATATCTTTTGCTGCATCAACCCCAACAATATAGAGATTAATCTGTCCTTTATTGTTTTTGCTTGGTCGGCGTGGCCAGACTGCACGCCATCCCGCTTGCCCCTTAATCCCCCAGATACGCCGCCCTTCACGCGGGCGTACATAATTATAAACTGCCTGTGTATGTCCACCACCGGTATCAATACAAGCAGCTGTTATCCTAATCCCCTCTTTATAGCCTGGATGTGGCCAGCGTTTTGCAAGATATTCATCCAATTGGTCCCATACTTCAAAAGAAGAGGGATCACCAAGGATCACTTGATAATCAATATGCCAACTTTCTTCACTGCGTCCCCATCCCACCACTTCAAGTTCCAAGCGGTCATTTTGCACATCAATGCCTGCTGTCAACACGACGGATTGTTCTGGTGCAAGAGGGTAATCTTCGCGTTTTGCATAGAGGCTATCAGGATCAATAACTTCGCCTGTTCTGTCCTCCCATGGCTCTCCAAGCACTGTATTAATAAAAACTTGCAAAAGAGCAGGGTCTTCTTTGGCTCTTAAAAATTCGCGCGCAAAATTGCCCCAAGTCAGCCATGGGGAATAGAGTGCCGAAATATGATAAGAGCGCAGACGAGGCTTACTTGACTCCTGTGTTGCGATCCAGCAAGCACCGTTTTCTTCTGCCATTAAGGTGGACTTACGATGTTCGGCATGTTCATGACCACAATGTGCACAAACAAAAACAGCTTTTTCGGGGGCGCCTTTTATCCACTTGATTTGTGACCAAACAATCGGTTGTAGCGTACCACACGCATCACAAGGAACATTGTAATATCTCTGATCACCAAGCATAAAATCCTTGGCGATACGGCTTGTGTCACGGTGTGTCGGCGTGGACAATTTAAAAATTTTACGTTGAATAAAAGCAGAGGTTCGTTTTTCAGCAATTGTTACAGGATCGCCTTCATTATCGACATTCAATGGATAAGCATCGACTTCATCCAAAACCAAATAGCGAATAGGAGAAGAACGCAATCCAGCAGCACTATTTGCTCCTGTAATCATCAATGTCCCCCCATAAAATTCCTTTGAAAACATTGTATTTCCACTGTCTCTTGCACGAGCAGGAGCAATGCGTTCACTTAAAGCAGGGCTAGCTGAAATCATCGGATCAAGACGAGACTTTGACAGTTTCTTAGCGGTCTCCACTGTCGGCATCACATAAAGGGCAGGTCCTGGACTATGATGAATGGCATAACCACAAAAGTTCAACGCTGCTTCCGACATTCCAATCTGAGCCCCCTTCATCACAACCGTTGTTTCAGTCGGATCATAAACAGAAAGATTATCCATGATCTCTCGTAAATAGGGGGTACGTATAGTCCTCCATAACCCAGGCTCAGCACTCGTAACTGTGCTCAAATAACGATTTTTATCAGCCCACTGGGAAACAGTATAAGGCGGGTCAGG
>NZ_JBHIRW010000101.1:0-2671 GCF_042197445.1 Bartonella sp. AA1HLJMS
TTTTTACAGTCCAATACTTATAAGTTTTTTCAATCAGATGCGTATCAGAAGCTCAAAGATCTTTTTGCAGGTATGGCGGAATCTTCATCAGACGGTTCTGGGTGGGATGCGCTTGCAAGTGGTGTGAAGCATCTTAATGAAGGTGATAAACGAAGAGAACAAGTCAATCAAACCGTCGAATACCTAAAATCTAAAGGTTACAGCGAAGAAGAAGCTGCTATCATGGCACGTAATCCGCAAATGCTTAGTGCGATGCTAACAGGTGGTGATACTCCTAAGTTAAGTCAGGGGTTTCAATGGTATACCAATCCAGAGACTGGTGAACGCGAAATGAGACCGGTAAAGGGGTCTCCACAAGAACTTGAGTATAATCAGAAGCTACAAGCACAGAAAGAGTGGGAGGGTAAAAAGCAAAAAAATATTATTGCCACAAAACATCAGATGAACGCTGGGATAGATGCTATTCGTGATTCGATTGCACTCATTCGCAAACATAAGATTAACGGGTTTAAGGCGTGGGCTACGCGTGGAATTGGAGGAACTCCTGCGAATGAATTAGAAAAATTATTTGATACGATTAAGGGTGGTGCTTTAAAGGCGGTATTTGAGAGCTTAAAATCGATGGATCCTAGAGGAAGTCTTAGTGTTGGTCCTATATCAGATTACGAAAGTCGGACGATGGTAGCAACCTTTGGTTCTTTAGATTCTGCGCGTAATACAAAAGGGCTACTGAAAACTTTAGAAAATCTTGAAATAACATTTAATGCTTTAAATAAGCTTCAGAAAACTGATTTGCATGATTGGATGACGGGGAAGATAACCCCTCAAGAAATCTCTGATAAATATAATACTCAGAAAAAAGGCGTTATGGAGTTTGTGAAGGTATCCAGTCCCAAAGAGAGCGCTAAATTTGAGATAGGAACAAAAATTCAAGATGCAGATGGTAATATTAGAATAAAGAGATACTAAAATGCTTAATCATAAGAATGATAACGTTGGAAAACGTCAGGTTTGGAATGATGATCAGTATCCTATTATTGGACATATAACAGATTATAATAAACGCTCTTCAAATAGTCAGATTTGGAATGATGATCAATATCCTATTATTGGACACATATCAGACTATAACAACCATTCTTATGAGGAAGAAGCAGAACATCCCGAAATAAGTGAAAGTGAAGCCTTTTGGAATTCTTTAAAGCATGGTTTGAGTTTTAATTTAGATGATGAGATTGCGGGGATCACAGCGGCAGGACGTGATTCTGATGATGAGTTGGCAATAAAGGCTTTTGCGAAGGGGCTTTACAACTATTGGACTGGAGATAAGAAAACCATAGAAAAATATGAGAAAGAAGCCAATAGAATACGTGATTATTATCGTAGGATGAGTGATCAACATTATTGGACTTCTTTTGCTGGAAATGCTTTAGGGGCGGCAATCCCTTCACTTGCGACTTTAGGGGGAGGACTGTTAGCCTCAGGAGCACGCCTTGTAGCGCCTACACTTGCAAGGAAT
Organism: Bartonella sp. AA1HLJMS; assembly: GCF_042197445.1. NCBI lineage: Bacteria > Pseudomonadati > Pseudomonadota > Alphaproteobacteria > Hyphomicrobiales > Bartonellaceae > Bartonella > Bartonella sp. AA1HLJMS. The sequence continues at coordinate 1,520 of NZ_JBHIRW010000101.1, forward strand.
GTGGCGGGGTCAAAATTAGGTCAAGCCTTTTTGAAAGCAGGTCAGTTACCCCCAAGTCGATTTGCAAGTCCATTTTTAGGCATCACGAACAAAACAACATTACCTCATTTGCTTAAAGTAGGAGCGGCATCTGGTGCATTACATGGCGCAGGAGAAGGCGAAGGGCTTGGTAATACACTTACAAGTACGTTATCTGGTGCAGGTTTAGGAGCGGGCGGGGCATTGGCTGGAAATCTTGTAGGCAGTATGCTTGGTTCTACTGTTGGTGGAATACGAAGACTTTTTTCTCCTTCTCATACAAAAGAAGGTGTTTCAAAAGATACATTAAGAGCAATCAGTAAACATTTAGGCAATGAAGCTTCTGAAGATCTAGGAGAATCTTTTAAAAAAGCAGTTCCTACCGATTACGTAGCTGATCATAGTCCTTTTTTACAGGATCTTGTTTTTGATATCGCGAAAAGAAATCAAGGAGTTTATCTTGATTTGACTAAAAGAGCTGGGCAGAGAGCGCTGGGAGGAGGGGAGCGTATTCATCAAGCTGCTGATGAACACTTTGTTCCTCGTCAAAATGTCACAGGTTTAAAAGGTGATCTTATCGCGAGTAGGAAAGAAGCATCCCATACTCTTTATGAAATAGCTAAAAAGATACCAATAGGAGAGAAATATTATGGGGCACTTAATGAATTAATGGAGCGTCCATACTTTAAACAAGCTTATAATAAAGGGCTAAGGGGATTCATTAGTGATGGCAATAAAGCCAGTCCGTTTTCTTCTGAAAAATTTAGCCTTCTTAAAGAGAAACCCAACATGGGTATTCTCCATAAAACTAAGGAGGCTATTGATTTTATGATACGGGCAGAAAAGAGGCAAGGAAACAATAGCAAAGTTCGTAGCTTAGTAGATATCGACAAAAAGTTATTAGAGATTATGGATGATATATCGTCTGAATATAAGAAAGGGCGGGCATTGTATCATCAATATAGTTCACATGTAGATGCTATGGGTAAAGGTTCTAAAATCCTTAGCAAGTCGGTTAATAAGGATGAGTTCAGTAAAATCTTTGATGAATTATCAGAGGCACAACAAGAATACTTTAAAAAGGGCTCAAGAGCAGAACTTTTACAAGGTATGGGTCAAACAAAAGATGAAGTA
>NZ_JBHIRW010000102.1:0-2666 GCF_042197445.1 Bartonella sp. AA1HLJMS
TTTTTAAACAAAAAGCGCGTTGCAATCACCTGTTTTGAAGCCAATGTATGCATGTGTCATAGAGGACAACTCGCATTAGCTCTCACTCAATTGCCTGATTGGAATTATGAAATTAAGCACATCTAAAAAATAAATTTGCATATTTTTAAAAAATGGGAGTGTTCATATGTCACCTAGCACACCCCTACTCATTCCTAACAACTTTTAAGTAATGCATGATTCACGCTACGGGTGGATTGTGCCAAATCAAGGAAATAAATCATGGGGGAAAAATACGAATTGACTGATGAAACAATAGAGTTTGATGGATACATTACGCTTTACCGTATCCATGAATTGAGAGACTTTAGAGATAAAAAGGCAGGTAATCTTGACAGCTTTATAGAGAATGAAGACAGTTTAAGTCATGAAAACGATTGTTGGATTTATAATGATGCCAAGGCGTATTCCTTTACCAATATTTACGATAGCGCTAAGGTTTTTGATAACGCACAAGTTGCTTATAATGCACAGATTTTTGAAAACGAAAAAATTTATGATAATTCAGAAGCTTGTAACAAAACTATGACCGCCCAGAACGGCGTCCCTTCAACAAAAGACGACATTCCTTTCTAACACCAAAAAACTAACCTTTTAACACCAGCGTGATTCACGCCATGGTAAAATTATATGGTATGTGCGTATTGGTCGTGGTCAACGCATTAGAGTACGTGGAACCTATGGAACGCAAGAGTTTGTTGACAACTACCAAAGTGCGCTTGCTAAATTACAAGGGCTTATACTTCCAAAATCCAAAACCGGTAAACTTATTGAAAGGTTATTTGCATGGCTACTTAAACAGTATTTTAACAGTATCAATTGGCATAGCTTCTCTAAAGTCATAAAAAGAACTCATCCTGATGAAGGTGTGTGATTCTATAGGTCTCATTTCATACCAAGCAATCGGAAAGAAACATATTATAGCCGGTGTTGAACATCGCAAATAAACACTTGGAATGGCTAGAGACTTTCTGAAAGGTCTAAACGGACTTTTTAAATGGGCCATTGAACAGAGTCTTTTTGAAAATAATCCAGCTTTAAGAATCAAAAGACCTCCTCTCAAAAACGAAGACGGATTTCCAGTCAAAACAGAAAAAAGTAAATTCAAAACAGATGTTTTTCTGCCAATTTTGTCTGAACTAGCCAAAACCCTTTAAATTGGTCCTATTGGAGAAGAAACATTCATTTGTGGTCAAGTTAATCAAAAACTCTCCAAAGAAAGCTTTGGCGATACATTTAGATAGGCTTGTAATACAGTAGGCATTAAAAAATCAGCGCGCGCATGGTTTAAGAAAATTAGCAGCAACACGCGCTGCTAATTTCGGTGCAACAGTCTCGCAACTCAAAGCAATTTTTGGCTGGACAGACGACACTATGGCATCTCTTTACACAAAGAGCGCAGACCGTAAAAACTTGCTCTTGAAGCCATAAAAAAGCTTCAAAAAGATGAGGAATAGAGGCAAATAAAACTCAATAGAATCAGGAACAACCTATTCTCTCATATTAGACATAAATATTTTATTTTACACATACTTGTGAATGAAACGGCTTTTAAAACCTTGTCTGTTAAAGTTTATGCTTTTTGCCTCTGCATAATTTAGCGTTTTTAAGTTCTATTCTTGAAAAACTATGCAATACTTTAACAAACTATTTATTGATCTAAGCGTTCAATAATCTTTTCTTCCATTCAAATTACCTTTTTGCTTATCCTAAAGAAAAAAGCATTATAAATATACCTAATTTTCAGTCATATCTGGAAAAGGTTTTAAACTGTCGATGCAAATCTTACACAACGTTTTATTCAAATAGTGTAAATCAGCCCTTTCCTCCAAGATACCCTTTAGACGCATTAAATATCTGAATATTTTTATTTAAAAAATAAAAATCTTTTAAAGAGCTTTCTTATTGAATTGTACTTATTTAAACTCAATAAAAATTTTCCTTGAATATATATCCCATTCTTACAAATTTATCTCTCATAAACTGTCAAAGCAATAACATTTTCTTTTCGCAGATATGACCGATCTAAATAGAATAAATATCTGGAAAGGTAAAATAATTTAAAAATACACGACCGAAATTTAATATAATTTATCAAACATTTTCAACTGAACTTTTCTTATTATTACGAAAACGACCATTAGAACTTAAAAAATATTGCTTTGTGAAAAATTTTCAAACAGGAAAAAGAAATGATAAATATCATAATTACCTTTCATTTTTTCAGAAAAAACTATCATATTTAAAAATGAAATTCTTAGATAACACACTCAAAGAATTAACTTATGAAGAATTATTTTAATTGAAACTTAAATGGTTTTACAAAGAACGCTTTAAAATGCGTATTAAAATGATTGACCTTTTGCAAGAAATTTGTCAAAAAGCATATCTAGTTTGGAGGGGTGGCCGAGCGGTTTAAGGCACCGGTCTTGAAAACCGGCGTGCAGGAGACTGTACCGTGGGTTCGAATCCCACCCCCTCCGCCACTGTAGCTTGCTGTATGTAGCTTGCCAGCGGGTTTTGTATATTTTTGTATGTAGCTTGCCAGCAGGTTTTGTATATTTTGCCACTAGGTTTTGTACCAATTTATTTTTTCTCAAAGAGTTTTAAAGATGTTCTCAAAGGGT
>NZ_JBHIRW010000103.1:0-2665 GCF_042197445.1 Bartonella sp. AA1HLJMS
TTGTTCCCCTTGGAAATATTGATCATATCCCTCTTGGTATTGTCCCACCTGATATTGACCTTGCGGTTTTCCACCATTAAAAAAGGGCAAGAGCGTAATGGAATAGCGGATGCGCTGGGATTGACCAGAGCGACTGATATAGTCGTGGTCTTTTGTGATACTGGTGATTACTACGGGTCCATGGAGAAGGACACTATAGGTCGTATCATTAATCCAACGAAGCATCTGGACCGGCTTTGCTCTTCGGATAGTTGTAGTGATGGCATCAATGGCTACACGATCACCAAACTCTTCTGGAAACAACACCCCATGAATGGTTTTTGCATCATTGCCATAGCCGGTAAATTGCAAACTGGGGGACCTGCCAAAACGCTCCATACAAACCCATGAGGCAGAAAACTCTTCTTCAAAGGATTGGAAATTCAGCCAGTTCACATAAAATTGATGCGGTCCTAACATCATCAAAGGATCTCTCATAGACGCCCTCCCCTCATTCTGTCCCGCCATGCAGAGCATTAGCACGTGCCCGTTGCAAAGCATGGGCAACCGCACGACCAGTGGCCACAGGATCACGGGCACCATTGACATGCACTGTGACATTTTGATTGTGGGTGATGGGGGAACGGTCTTTGTCTCTTTGTTCTCTCACAGAGTAATTTGCATGCCCCGCCCCCGCAAATTGCACGATGGGTTGAATGGCTGTTTTACCCCCCAAAAAACTTGGCAAAAACTCTCTTACATCAATGGAACCAATCCACCCCTTAATGCGGCTAGGCAAAGATTTACAAAAATCCATCAATTGTGAGATAGACGACATAAAGCCATCGACAATCGAATTAGCCAGATCTTCGCCCGCTTGTTCCATACCAGCCTTGGCACTCTCCGAGAGCTTTTCCTGTGTAAAAAAACTCTTCAACCATTGCCAAAAGTTGGAAAAGCTTTGTTTAACGCCCTCCCACAAATTGCCAAACCACTCGGCAACAGAGGAAAGCTCTTGTTTAAACTTTTGCCAAGTTTGAGAGAAATCAAAAGCATTGGCGATTATATTTTTCCAACGCGTAATGGTGGTGGTATCAGCACCAAAAAAGCGCATAACAGCTTCAAAGGCTTGCCCAAAAGCCCGAGATACCCCCCGTGCAAAGCCCTTCATAAAAGAAGAAAAACGATCCCAATATTTCCACAAAGCAAAACCAGCAGCCAGTATGACCGCCACAACAGCAGCGACCACAGCCCCTATTGGGGTAAAAATACCCCCCACAACAGAGGAAATACCCGCCCCAACCACTTCGATCACTGTCCCAACAGAGCCAAAAGAGGCAGCAAATGCACTTCCTGAGACAGCAATCCCCCGTAAAGCCCCGACCAACAAGGTCATGGGGCGTAAGAGTCGGAGTGAACTTGCCCCAAGACCCGCGGTTAGCAAGCCCAGCGAGCGCCCTGCGGCCAATAGCCCTCGCCAGCTTGCAGCAACACCACGACTGAGTACTCTAAGCTTAATAAAAGAGCCCATCAATTGAAGAAGCCCAAGACGTGTGCCAGCCATGGTAAAGCGCAACACGCGCAGAGCAATATTAAAAGCCATCAGAGCGGCAATGGTTTTGATAATAGCGCTTGTTAAAGTGGGATGGGCATTCGCCCACGCCATAAGCCCATTGGTAAAATTGCCAACACTTTCCATCAAACTGTTGAGGGGGGGCAGAAGCACTTCACCAATGGTGATGCCCAGAGCCACAATACGGTTTTGCAAGAGTTCAAATTGCCGCATGGCACCGGTTGCTTGTTTGTCTGCTTCTTGTTCTACAGAACCTTTAAAGACTTGTGGATCTTTCACATAATCTAAAGCTTGCCCTAACAATTCGGGGTTACCCACCAATTTGGCAAAATCACCGGTAAAATCGCGCCCCGCAATGGCAATCAGCGAGCGCATCCCCTGTTCGGATTTACCCAACACATTAAAAAAGCGCACCAAAGTGCCGGTAGCATCTTTGTCCAGATCTTGCATGAACTTTTCGCGAGAAAGCCCGATATTGGCAAAAGCATCTTCAATATGCTTGCCTCCTGCCTGAATGCGGGCACTCATGGCATTAAAACCACGCGCGGCACTCTCTGGAACAATCCCAGCAGAAATCATCGCTGTACCAAATGCCGCAGTTTCGCGCGCGGTGAGCTTAAACATGGTTGCCGCACCGGTGGCACGATTGGTAAAATCAGACACTTCACTGGCTTTTGCCGCCATGTGATTAGAGAGATGATTGATAGCATCGCCTAGATCTTCAATGCCTGCCTGATTAAGCTTAAAGACATTGCGCAACTTGGCAAAGCGCTCCCCAATCTGATCTCCCGTCATATCAAAAGCTACAGCTGCTTTAGCGGCATAAATGCTAAAAGCTTCTAGATCTTGTTCGCCAATCCCTGCTTGGCTGGCACTGGTCATCAATTCTAAGACTTCACGCGCCGCTAACGGAATCTTGGTGGAGGTTTCAAGCGCAAAACGGCGCAATTCCTTTAAGCGATCAAGGGGGGCATCGAGAACCTTTTCTAGTCCCTTCATCGATTGGTCAAATTGCATGGCTTTATAGAGCGGTGCAATTAAGGTTGCTGTTTGCGCAATGGCACCCACCATGCGCCCCCGCGCTTGGATAAAAGCATTTTCCGCATTCTTTGT
>NZ_JBHIRW010000104.1:0-2651 GCF_042197445.1 Bartonella sp. AA1HLJMS
CAACAAGAAGTATCCGATAAAACCTACGAAACTATTCACGCAAAAGACGGTGGCAAAATCATTGGAAAACATTTAACCATTGTTACGAATAAAGATATAAACCAAGGCACAAACCAAACCGTCTATGCTGTAACAGCAGAAGGTGCTAACAGTGCGATTGAGTTACTGGATGGCACAATCATTAAAGGCACTGGTTCTGGTATTTTCTTAGGCCTTGAAGCCAAAGACGGTGCTACACTTCAAATGACTAAGGGAACAATTACATATTCTGGAATGGAGGCCTCCTCATCTGGCATTTTATCTAGCACTGGTGCTTCCTTTTCTGACAGTAAGAGTAAAAAAAACAAGCTGGAAGACGTGGTAATATCGAGTGAAAACGATAACAGTTCACTATCCTTAGGAATAAGTGCTAAAAACAGCACAGTAACCTTGAACAATGTAACCGTTACTCAAGCACTAACAGGCATATTTGCAGATGATCACTCGACAATAACAATCTCTGGAGGATCATTTCGTGCAAAAAATACAGCAATATCTGCTCAAAATGGCAGCATCATTACTTTAAACAACAATGTTACAGTCGCATCATCTAATGGTAATGCACTCCATGCAGATGGTATAGAATCCAAGATCACAATGAAAGGAGGAGCTGTCATAGGAGGAAATTTGAATGGACATGAAGGCGCATTACTTACAGAAAATGGTGGACGTATTGAAATTACGGATGTTACTCTAACAACCAATAACTTCGGAAACGGTGCAAATGCCAATGGCTTTGGAAGCATAATTGAATTAAAAGGCAAAACAAGCATTGAAAAAGTTAGAGATGGACTGAGAGCAGAAAAAGGTGGTAAAATCTCCAGCGAAGATTTAACAATAACTGCTTATGAAAACCAAGAATACGGCACTTCTGGTATAATAGCCATTGATCCCAATAGTGAAGTTCAATTAAAGGGTCATACAACCATTGAAAAAGTTTTTGTCGGTCTTAGAGCCTTTAATGGTGGCAAAATCGTTAGCGGAGATTTAACAATAGTCAGTGGTAAAGCAATTAATGACAACCCCAATGAAGCACGATCTGGTGTATGGACATCGGGCTCTGGGAGTGAAATTCAGTTAACTGGCAAAACAACCATTCAAAATTTTGATGAAGGTCTTTATGCAGATGATGGGAGTAAAATCATTACCGGAGATTTAACAATAACCGGTAGTGAGTCCGAAGAACCAACCGTTGGTGTAAGCACTTGGGAGGCTGATAGTATAGTTGAATTAAATGGCAAAACAACTATTCAAAATGTTGGTATTGGTCTCGCTACTGGTGAAGATGGCACAATTAAGATGATTAATGGCGCTATTGATACTAATTCTAAAGGTCTAGATACCCAATCCGACACTCCTCAGAATGGGAAGAAAAATAAAATAGAAGCAAAAATGGCTGCGCTGGTTGTAATAAATGGCGGACATATTGATCTGACAGATGTTTCTGCCACAGCAGAAGTTGCCGGTTTACAATTCGCAACTTTCTCCGATGATAATCCGAATAGCTCGCATGATCCACAAAAATATCATAGTAATGAGATCAATCTGACCAATGCAGAGCTTCATGCTGAAAATGGCACAGGAATTTTCATTGGAGCTGTTGTTGAAAAAAGTATCGAAGATACTACAGTTCCATCAATCGGCACAGTCAATCTTAAAAAATCAGAGGTCCATGCCGATGTTTTACTAGGAAATGGTATTGCTTGGGACAAAACGTCATGGAAAGATAAAGATTTGTGGGATGATAAAGAGGTTAAAGCGATCTCCAACGGCACCTTCACATTAAGCGCAGATCAGTCTATTTTAGAGGGCAGAGCAAATATTGCTAAAGACAGAAATGTGCACTTTGATCTGAAAAACAATACAAAATGGACGTTGAAAATCAGCAAAAATGAAAAAGATGATGATGGCAATCTCCTTGATATCGCTCAAAGATCTCGTTCTGATATTTCCACGCTTAATCTCGATAACAGCTCCATTGTTTTTGAGAAACCAACAGAAGATCATTACCAAACATTGCATATAGGTTCTGGTAAACCAGACACGCAAGAAGTCTACAATGCAACGGGTGATGCAAAGATTTACTTCAACACGGCTTGGAGTGATGGTGCTGCAATAAATGACCAAAAAACCGATAGACTTTTGATCCATGGGGATGTCTCTGGCAACACATCAGTTTATGTTTCAGGACGCGTAGAAAAGAACAGTAGTCAAGTAAATACCTCTGCTGCTCCTAATGTACGGGGGCTTTCACTCATTCAAGTTTCTGGAAAAGCAGAAGAAAACTCTTTCAAACTGGTAAATGGCTATACCACAAGAGGTGGCTTACCGGATATGTATACACTACGTGCCTATGGACCAGACTCAAGCCAAGGCAAAGCCGATATTGCACAAAACCTCTTTGATGAAAAGAATAAAAATTTCTGGGATTTCCGTTTACAACCCAAACTGCTTGGCTCCAATTCTGGTTCAAATCCTGATCCTGAAACAAATATCCCTACCGTTGCCCCTGTACCACAAACAGCAAGCTATTTGGTCATGCCAAATGCTCTCTTCTATAGTGGATTAACCGATATGGCTAAACAAAACGCGCTTTTAGCCAATATCAGAAC
>NZ_JBHIRW010000105.1:0-2613 GCF_042197445.1 Bartonella sp. AA1HLJMS
GTCAAAAGAATATCATTTTCTGTCATACTAAAATCCTTTCTATCAAAAAATGGTAACAAATCATAACTATTTATTAACCACATTTTGGTTCGTTTGGAAAGATGTTTTATTTATAGAAAACAATATTTTATTATATAATTTCTGATGTGATACGTTATGAGTCTTATTGAGAGAGAATGAGAGAAAAGAGAGAGAAAGTTATCAACAGATCATGGGGTTATTCACCCCATATCTTAAGATTGACCCGTGACATAAGCCGCCCATTTATCCATATAAACACGGCGTTGTTCTAGATAGTCCGTACGACGATAGGCACGCTCTACTTTACCTCCTACTGTATGACTTAGAATGGTTTCAGCGACCTCATAGGGGGCATCGGTTGTTTCAGCAAGCCAATTGCGTAAACTAGAGCGAAATCCATGGGGGCAGGCATCAAGTCCAATACGTTTCATATATTGAGCCATACACCTATGCGCGAGGGGACCGCGACCTGTTGCAGAAAAGAAGAAATCATTGCGTGATAAAAGGCGCGCTTGTTTTAAAATGTCTAATGCTTCTGATGATAAAGGCACGCGAAACTCTGTTGTTGTATCACGCTTTCCTTTCATATTTTCAGCAGGAATAGTCCAGATATCATCCTCAACTTGATCTTTATGGATATGACATAAAGGAAAAGTACGAACGCCTGTCAGAATAAGCAAACGTAAAGCCAGTTGTGTCATTGTTGTTGTTTCGCAAAGTGTTTTATAAAAAGCCGGAACCTTTCTCCAATCCATAGCTGGAAAATTTTGCGTTTTATGGCGTTGTTTGCCTAAGAGCGCGCGTGCTTTTTCTGTTGCTTGTAAATCAACATTCAAACCTAATGCAGCCGCATGTTTAAGACAAAGATTAAGACGTATCAATGCTTTCTCTGCTGTTGCAGCTTTTGTATGCCAAATAGGGGCAAGAGTATTGCGTATCTCTGTTTGAGTAATCTCTGAAACGGGTAGACAGCCTAATTTAGGGAGAATATAAAGACGTAAAGGTGAAAACCAATCACAAGCCTTACCATCATTTTTTAATTCAGCTTTCCGACTTTCAAAAGCATCTACGGCAATATCTTTTAAGTAATGAAGATTGCTGATTGCCTCACGCTTTTGTTTATTGCGTTCTTTAATGGGGTCACGCCCCTCACGTAAAACCGAACGCCACCCAGTTGCCAATTCACGGGCTTGTTTTAAAGAGACATCTCGCAATGCTCCCAAGCCCATTTCACGACGACGTCCGTGAAGGGTATACCGTAAAATCCATTGAGCACCTCCATCTTTACGCTTATGAAGTAACAAGCCGGCACCATCATTATATTTGCCAGCCCCCAATGTTGCGACAGATCTTGCATTAAGACGGTTCATAAGAGCCATTTTTTACTCCTTTCTTATATAAATTTGATCCACACATTCATCCCACTTGTGATGTGCAAATGAGTGGTTTTGATTGAAGCAATATAAACTGATTTAAAATGAGACAATCTTAGGTTATTCGGGACTCTCATTCAATATGAATAACACTAGATTATCATTATAAATCAATGCCTTGTAGAGATAGAGAGTGTTGATGAGGAGCATCCATGGTTTGTGCACGCGTTTGATTTGATTAAAGCGCGTGCAAAATATGAACTGTACAAGAATATCTTGAAAGACCCCGATTGTGCAACGGCAGCTTACAATGACTTTAACGAACAGTTGCATGAATTGCGTGCAGAGACGTCTCAACGTCATAACGTGACCAGAATAATACCAACGGATTTCTAAGATGGTTTATTTTCCAATCGCTGATTACAGACCAGATGTTTCGGTCGTCAACGGTAGCTTTACGGATACGCTTGTGAATGTTTTACCAGCAGATGGCGGTTACATTCCGATGCCTAGTGCAATGGTTGTGTCTCATGCTTTGGAAGAAAAGCCTTTGGGGTGCATAGCGTTTAGAAGTGGCAATGGTGTTAAGATAATTGTAGGAGGCAAACAAAAGCTTTACAGTTATGATAGTCAAACCAAGGGTTGGAAAGACATAAGTCAAAGTGGTGTGACCTATCAAGCAAATGAAGAGAATAAATGGTCGTTTGCTCTTTTTAAAAACATGGTTATTGCGGTGAATAAAAATGATAAACCGCAAGTTTTCAAGGTCCTTAGTTCTGAACGGTTTGAAGATTTAGAAGGCAACCCACCGAAAGCAGGATTGGTCAAAGTTTGGGGACCTTTTGTTTGTTTGATGCAATTGACAGATAATCCCAATCGCATTCATTGGTCTGGAGAAGGCGATGAAACTGTATGGGAGACTCAATATAATGTTAGTGGTTATATGGATTTCCAAGATGGAGAATATGTGCAGGGGGCAACAGAAACAACCAATCCCCTTATTTTTCTTCGTTCCGCTATTTATGCTGGTTCTTTGACGTTAGGTTCCAAAAGCCCGTTTGCTTTTCAAAAGATCCAAGACAAGCGTGGAGCCCGTAGTGCGTCCTCTATAGCATGTCGAGGGAGTGATGCTTTTTTTGCGAGTGATGGTGGCTTTTATCAGATCAGTGCTGATGGTCAACTTTTGCCGATAGGCTTTGAGAAGGTTGATAGAACGGTT
>NZ_JBHIRW010000106.1:0-2597 GCF_042197445.1 Bartonella sp. AA1HLJMS
AAAGTTTATCCTGACAATCGCTGATGGTGTGTCACTAAAAGGTGATGGTGGCAAGCTAGAGCTTACCGCACCGGAAGACATAAAGATTGTTTCAGAAAGCGATATAAATTTAAACGCAAAAGGCGGCATCTCTTTGAAGGCAGGTGGTGGCATTTCACTGAATTCGAATGATAGTCTCTCTCTTCATTCTGGAAATAATGTTTCCATTCATTCAAGTGGATTAAGACATAACGGCACCAATGTAGGAGAAACCCATGTTCATGGCGGTGTTTCCCCTGGTGGTTCTATGACAGGAGGTCCCAATTGAACAGTGGAATGGACCGTACAACAGGAAAGCCATTAACCGGCATTGATCATTTGCGTCAATCAATCCTTGATATTTTGTTAACGCGGATTGGTTCGCGTGTAATGCGGCGTGATTATGGTTCACGTGTTGCTGAACTCATTGATGCACCGGTTAATAATGCTTTTGCTGTTGCTCTTTATGCTGCTGTTGCTGAGGCTTTAGACAAGTGGGAACCGCGTTTTAAAGTGAAAAAAATTGATTTTAAAAGGGGTGAGAATGGACACGTTTCTTTATCCTTTGAAGGCATTTATTTGCCATCCGGCAAGCCCATTACCATGGAAGGATTATTGATAAAATGAATGGAGTGCTTGCAAAACCAGACATCATCACAGAACTTTCTTTTGAAGAAATACGCGCTGCTGCTCTTGTCCATTTAAAAGAGCTTTTGCCTGAATATACCATTCTTGAAAGTGATCCGGCCGTAAAAGTCATAGAGGCTTTTAGCTATCGAGAGTTGCTTTTAAGACAGCGTATTAATGAGGCAGCACGCAACAACATTCTTGATTTTGCAACCGGTGAATCTCTTGATGCTTTGGGAAACTGGCATGGTCTTGCCCGCATGGAGGGTGAAAGTGACGAGAGATATCGTGAACGCATACAGCTTCATGCCCGTGGAGGAAACGGAAGTGGAACAGAACCCTATTACAAACTTATCGCCTTAACAGCCGATAGTCGAGTGAAAGATGCCATTATCTATCGTAAAGGCAAAAACCCAACCATCTATGTTGCTCTTTTTGGTAATAATGAAGAAGGAACAGCCTCTGAAGATCTCATACAAGCAGTTTCACAAGCTCTTCACAGAAAAAATATCATCATGACCAATGATACAATCATTGTTCACGCTGCTGTCAAAAAAGTGCTGGATTTAGAAGCAGATGTTTGGCTGTTACCAGAAACATCTTTGAAAATTCTCACAACAATGGAAACAAATTTACGCACGGCTTGGAAACAAGAACAAGCCATTGGTCGTGAATTAAGTTTGTCGTGGTGGATTTCAAAACTAATGATTTCTGGTGTCCAAAAAGTGATTGCCATTACCCCAACACAAGACAGTATGGTTTGTGATGAAGAAATTTTATCGATTGGAAAAATCACCTTAAACTTCAAAGGGCGTGCCCGCTAATGGTTGGTTCCCTCCTTCCCACAAATGCGACAGAATTTGAAAAGCGCCTTGCCGATGCTTGCGATTTTCATCAAGATATTGATGGTTCTGTTTTGGGGATTTCACGCGCAAAACTGATCACACGCCCTCCCCGTTTCTTGCCGTGGTTGATTGAAGAATACGGGCTTGGTGAACTGACACCTTATGTTCCAAATCTCTATGATTTGATTGATCAAGGGCTTCAATGGCAGAGGATACGTGGCTCCCTTGCGGCAATAGAGATGGGGCTTGAATGGCTAGAGATTACAGCACGCTTTCAACCCGCCTGGACGGGGCGCGCATGGTGGAACTCCTTTCAACTTGATTTTGATCAGTTGCCTGAACGAACACAGCTTGAAGCCATTGAAGCGATTACAGATCTCTCCAAAAGTTTGCGCTCCGATTTTCGTCGTGGTGTTGCGGGGTATGATGTGCAAGCTGTTGAATGCAATATGTCACGCCTTGATGACAGCATGTTGGAGTATGAAAGCGGTGTTCGCTTAACAGCTGGGGGCACTTTGTTTTCCTTTGGGCGCACAACAGAAATCAATCACACGCTCACAAGAGAAGAAGGCAAGCTTATTGGCAATTGGATGGATGATGGGGATGAAGAGTTAAGCTTTGAACAAATCGATTATCCATGGGACATGGCTAATTTTCCGTGGTGTTCGGTCAAAAAACATGAACGCGATATACTCATGGCAGAATGGTTTCATGGTCGCACGCTTTATCTCGTGTTAAGAGACAGCCAAAATAGCGTGATTGGGTATCGCAGATGCTATGCTGTAGCGCCTGTCGAACAGGCTTTGGATGGTGTGTACAGCCATTGTGGAAACAAATTTAACCCTTCCCCAACCGGCACTCTGTTGTTTCTTGCAGCCCGCACAGATTTTCACGATGTTGAGGACAAACAAGCAGCATTTGTTTCTATTCTCGTTCACGGCATTCCCAAACAAGATATCCCCCTTGGAAAGCTTTGGTGTGACGTCAATGAACTGAATGGTGGTGTCGAGATACTCAAAACGCCTGTCACTATTCCTTTGCGTGCCGATGTTCGCGAACAATTCAAGATTTTATTGAGGTTTTAATATGAAGCATGAAAGTGGTTTA
>NZ_JBHIRW010000107.1:0-2584 GCF_042197445.1 Bartonella sp. AA1HLJMS
CTTTGCACGCATTTCTATTGCCAATTTATCAACGGCTTCACGCGGTGCTTTTGCACGTGATATACGTCCGTTTGGTTCTCTTACCTGCCCTGCTATTTTAGGGCGTCCCCTCTTTTTATTTTTTTTCACTTATGTCCTCAGATGTCTGTTTAATATCTTGCCAAATTCTCTCTGATCTTGACCATGAAATTCGATTTAAAAAGAACAATAAAACCACTAAAATGCATATTACAGCAGCAACACCTAACTTAAGTTTTAAGTGACTTTGATCCCAAGAAAGTTTTAAGAGCAGAATGAAAAGTGTACTCAATAAAGCACCCATCACTATACTGTAATAACTCATTGATGTAGATGACATACAATCTCTTAACAGCTCTATATCATTCTCTGTAAGCATATAAACGGGTTCAGATTCTTCTGTACTAACCCTAGACTTCTTTTTACTATCCATTAAAGCACCTTCTGTTTAAAAAGGAACGCTATCATTCATAACGGTATGAGACGTATCAAGAGGTCTGTAAATGCTTCTGTCATAAGGTGATGACTGCTCTTGATTATCATCATTTTTGCCATCTAAAAGCTTTAACTCGCCTTTGTACTGAGGCAATATGACTTCTGTTACATAGCGATCAACACCGTTTTTATCTTGCCATTTACGAGTTTGTAGTCGCCCCTCGATATAAACTTTACTGCCTTTATTGAGATATTGAAGTGCTATTTTTGCAAGATGTGGATTAAACACCACAATGGAATGCCATTCGGTTTTGTCTACTTTCTTATTGGTTGCCTTGTCTGTATAGCTCTCAGACGTTGCCATTCGAAAATTGACCACCTCGATGCCAGATGACATTGTTTTGCTTTCTGGATTGGCACCTAAATGACCAATTAAAATCACTTTATTAAGCATGTTTGTAAGTCCCATTAAATGATGTAAAGATCATAACATGTTTTATGTGTTTTTGCAATGTTTTCAGTTAGCTAATAACAATTATTTAATGTTTTACATTATGTTCTAAATCACTAAAGCGTGTAAAATCGGATTGAAATGCAAGGGGAACGATTCCTGTCGGACCATGGCGTTGTTTTGCTATAATAACCTCGGCTTTACCCTTGGCTTGCTCCATTGCCTCTTGCCACTTGCTATACTCAGCAGTGCTTTCTTTGGGTTCTTCATTTTTGAGATAATATTCTTCACGATAAACGAACAGAACAATGTCGGCATCTTGCTCGATTGAACCAGATTCACGTAAATCAGAGAGTTGCGGACGTTTATCGGTTCGGTTTTCAACTTGACGTGAAAGTTGTGACAAAGCAATGATGGGAATATTGAGTTCTTTTGCAAGTGCTTTTAATCCGGTGGTAATGGCTGTAATTTCTTGAACGCGGTTTTCTAATGAACGCTTTGAACCACTTGTCATGAGTTGGATATAATCGATAATCAAGACATCTAGACCATGTTGTCGTTTAAGACGCCTTGCACGGGCGGACAATTGTGCAAGGGATACACCACCCGTTTGATCAATATAAAGAGGGATTGTTTGTAAGGAGCGCATTGCGTGAATGATGTTGGTAAATTGCTCTTCTGAGATATTACCACGGCGCATATCAGAAGAAGAAACCTTTATTTGCTCTGAGATAATACGAGTTGCAAGCTGTTCTGTTGACATCTCAAGTGAAAAGAAACCAACAATACCCCCTTCATTGGCTTGGCTGTTATCATGACGCTTGCAAGCATTGGCAATATTAAAAGCAATATTGGTAGCCAGAGAGGTCTTCCCCATAGCAGGGCGCCCCGCAAGGATAATCAAATCAGATGCTTGTAACCCTCCCATTTTCTCATCAAGTGTTTTGATATGGGTAGCTATCCCTGAGAGCCTTGAGGAACGCTTTTTCGCTGCACTTGCCATGTTAAGTGCTTTTGCAATGGCTGTATTAAAGTTTTCAAACCCACCCCCGTATTTTCCCTTTTCTGCCAATTCAAACAACTGATTTTCAACAGTTTCAATTTGTTGTGATGTTGTAAGTTCTACAGAAACATCATAAGCTCTATTCACAACTTGAGTGCCAAGGTTAATTAAAGAGCGTCGGATAAACAGATCATAAATGACGCTTCCATAATCTTTAGTATTAATGATTGTGACTGCCTCGGTAGCTAAACGCACCACGTAATTATATACAGTGATGTCACCAATTTTCGCATCATTTTCAACAAAGGGCTTAATAGTAATGGGATCTGCAACTCTTCCCTTTTGAATAATTTGTGAGATGATATCAAAAAGCCTTTGATGCAACGGTTCAAAAAAGTGCTCTGCTTTTAAAAAATCAGAAACGCTATCAAGAGCATTATTATTGATAATGATAGCACCCAGCAAAGCTTTCTCTGCTTCAATATTATGGGGAAGTTGACGAAAAGAAGATTGTTCTTCTGTTTGAAAAGAAGGTAATTTAACAGCGCTCATTTTATTCATTATGATTTAAATTGATTTGATAAATGATAATTATAAATCACTGAATCTACAGTGTGAATCCCATTTTTATTTTACTTAACAGCTTGCTTTTTGATACGTTTTGTGCAATAAAGAGA
>NZ_JBHIRW010000108.1:0-2569 GCF_042197445.1 Bartonella sp. AA1HLJMS
ACATCATCATAACTTTGCTCTTCAACAGCACTGCCATCTTCTTTGACGATCTTAACTTTGAAGCTTGGAGCACTCCAATGACCTTCTTTATATTCAGCGCCACCACCTAAATAAGTTGCAACAGTCTTATTCGTATCAAAAAGCTGAGAACCATTGACCGCTTCACTTGAGCTTGCAGAAACCTCTCCATTGGAAAGAAACTTAATTTTACTGTTGCCTTTCTCATCACCCTTTCTATGTGTTGCTACAAACGCCTTTTCAGAATCACTCCACAACAACGCATTCTGCTTAATATTTTCAGTAACCTCCGTGTTGTTTTGAGTAAACTCTTTGTAAAGATTCTCAAAAGAGCTTCCTACCCCTGCAAAGGCTTGCGCTACATCATCATAGCTCTTCTCTTCAACCTTGCTACCATCCTCATTGACAGTCTTAAATTTGAAACTTGGAGCCTTCCAAATTCCATTCTCATAACCAGCATCACCGCCTAAAGACTGCGCAACATTGCTTCCCAAAGCATAAAGCTGAGAACCCGTTACCGCATCACTTGAGTTTACAGAAACCTCTCCATTCGCAAGTAACGTGATCTTGCTGTTTTTCTTGTCACCATCAGTTCCATGTGTCGCAACAAATGCGTGATCATTATCACTCCATAACAACGCATTCTGCTTAATATTTTCAGAAATCTCATTCGTATTTTCTGTAATCTCTTCATGAAGCTTTGTGAATGAATGATCAACACCAGTAAATGCATCCGCTACACTTTGATAACTCTTATCCTGCACTGTGTAGGTCGGTGCTACACCTTTAAACACATCGGCTCCACCACCTAAGTACTTCGAAGTATTATCAGAAACTGTTTTTAGATTATTCGTTACTGTCGTAACATTCTGATTGGTCGTAAAAAGTTGCGAACCATTCACTGCTTCTGTCGAAGCCTCTGCAAGTTCTCCTGCTTTTACACCTGTGAGAGTCCGTGCCGCACCATCAGTGTTTACAAACGTAACTTTCGTACCGCTCTTTTCACCTCCAACCGCAATAACACGTGTCTTCTCATCTTGCTTAACAAGACTATCACCCACAACTTGGTTAATCTCATTCTTAAGCTCTTTATGAATATTCGTGAAAGAACTACCAACTCCAGCAAACGCTTCCGCTACTGTTTTATAGCTCTGTTCCTCAACCTTATCGCCATCAGCACTCACTGTATTAACCTTGAAGCTTGGAGAAACCCACTTGCCTTCTTTATATTCAGCACCACCACCAAAATAGCTCGCTAACGTATTATTCATCGAATAAAGCTGAGATCCATTCACAGCATCGGTCGATATTTCTGTAAGTGCTCCTGCTTTTACGCCTGTGAGGGTCCGCTCGGCATCACCACTATTGGCAATGTTAATGCTTGTACCGCCTTTTTCTGCACCTATCTTTATCACTTTGCTATCAGCATCCTGCTTAACAAGGCTATCACTCACCACATTGTTAATGTGATTGTTAATATCCGTGACGGCATTCGTCACTTTATTGTGAAGATTGGTGAAAGATGTACCAACACCTGCAAAGGCTTGCGCTACATCATCATAGCTCTTCTCTTCAAGATTATCGCCAGCAGCATTCACTGTATTAACTTTGAAGTTTGGAGCAATCCACTTGCCTTCTTTATATTCAGCGCCACCACCAAAATAGTTCGCTAACGTATTATTCATCGAATAAAGTTGACCACCTGTTACTGCATCCGTGGAACCAGAAGCAATATTACCATCCAAAATGTGGGTAATCTTGCTCGCTGTTCTTTTTCTGCCTTCCCCATGAAGAGCACTAAAGGCACTCTCTTCCTTGCTCCACGATAAAGAATCCTGTGCAACGCCCTCTGAGACTTCTTTAATACGTTGGTTTACATTCTTGATATTCGTATCAAGACCTGTAAACGCAGAGCCAACATCTTTAAACTCTGTTGTCTCTACCTGACCATGAGCATTAACCTGGGATAATTGATAAGTTGGGCCTGTAAAGCTACCTTCTTTAAAGGCTGTATCCCCACCTAAGAACTGTGCAACATCTTGAGAAATGGTATGAATCTGACCGCCTGTAACCACATCATGTGACTTTTCCGCAATCTGACCATCCGCAACATTATGCAAAGCAACAGCAGCTGCATTTTGGCCTTTTCCAAAGGTCACGCTCGTATAATCAATTTTACCATCCTTCTTATCGTAAAGAACAACGGCTGAATCATCTGACTGAAGACTGTTAGAAAGATCCTTCAAACCTTTATCAAGCTGACCTTTGTTAACAGCTTCATTATCCTTTGTTGCTTCACCAACACCTGAAAGTGTCCGATCCGTACCAGTCTTGTTGGCTATGTTGATTTCACTGCCTTCTACTTCTTTACCAATAGTGATAACTTTTGTCTTTTCATCCTGCTTCGCAAGGCTATCACTGACTACATTGGTCACATCATTATGAACATTCGTAATAGAACTACTAATATCAGAAAGTGCTTCCGCTACACTATTGTAAACCTTTTCATCACCAGTGCTACCATCATCATTGACAGTTTTAAGTTTGAATG
>NZ_JBHIRW010000109.1:0-2563 GCF_042197445.1 Bartonella sp. AA1HLJMS
GATACACGCTTTGATTTGCCAAGTTATTGGGAAGGTATGAACGCTGGTGAAAAAGTTTTGTATCTTCTGGGTCCAATACATGTTCGTCTTCTTGATGCCTTCAGAGTAGATGAAGAGAATAGAAAATATAAAGCCATCATTAAAGAAGCTAAGCGCGTTCTAGCAAGATCTGTTGTGAAAGCGGCTTAGTTTAAAACACGATTCATCTCCCCATTTCAAAAGTGGGGAGGGGATAAAGCTTTTAGTTTTTGGTTAGCTACTGTTTTAAATGTGCGAAGATATTGTCTATCGCATCTAAAAATTAAACCTTTAATCTAGAAATAAATGCTTCATTCCTTAATTTTGCATCCTGCAATAAATCATTCCATTCTATTATTTCAACGGATCCTCGAAAATCACCTTGTAGAAGAGTAGTTCTCCCTCGCCCATTAGCTGTTTTCTGCCATGTCGACGTTTGCGTTTTAAGTTCACCTTCTATATCGGCAATAATATAACAATAAAAAACACACTGCTCTGAAATCTTTATTTTCTTATTATCAAATGTCTTTATACTTTTTCCTTTAAGTTCATTAAGGTATATGTTTATTTGTTCCATGGGGGTGTAACCCGTTTTATATGTTTTCTGACCTGGTCTTTTAAACTCCACCAACATTAACTTGTCCAGATCTGCATCAAGACGACCTTCAAGTCCTAGAGCATGCAATTTATCATAACATAATAAATCAGGACGAATTCTTTTTGTACTATTCTTCGCGATTTTTTTGATAGACACATCCGAAGCGAAGTATTTTGTAAATGTTAATCGCTCATCAATAATCCATAAATCATGCGTTAAATTTTCCTGAGATTCAGGATCATCGCCCCGAACACGCATTGGACAAATAAGTTCATGCAATGTTTTCTCTAGATGCGGGACTTCTTGACCATTAACATTTTTCTTAACCTCTATTATTAATTCTCCTAAAATATCAAGTATAACTTTACGACGTATAACATACTCTGCTAACTGTCTTGTTTCTTCATCTTTAACTTCTTTTGCAAGTTCAGAAACTTTTTGGGAAAAGCTGTATGTATTAGTATTCCCTTTAGTAATTTCACGGTATATGTTTTCAATTCTCAAATTTTGCTTTTTTTCTCTTCGAAGCTTATGAATAGCCAGTGTCTTAACAAAGTCTTCTGTATCCTTTGCAGATTTAGGAAGTTTTTCTAATAGTTTTTCATAACTATCAAAACAATAGGAAGGATGTGTTCTACAAAATTCTTTTAATTTATTTAAACGTTTTTCTTCGTATTCTTCATTTTCTGGAGCAAGAACGCTATCTACAATATTGTTAGCAACGGAACGTAAAATATTTTTCAATATTTTATTCTTAAAAGAAAAATGCGTTCTTTCTTGATTAACTCTATCATCTAAATACTGACCACTTATGCAACCATGATACACTAGCCCTTGGTCTCCAAATTTTCCGAAACCAATAAGGTTATCGATGCTTTCAGTAGTCACAGTACGATCATGTGCGAAAAGATGTAGATAGTGGTTCTTCCCTTTAAAGTTAAGGTTAGCATCCGCCATACAAATAAAATTACGAATTTTTAATAAACCAAAATCTGCGGTTTCAAGTGTAATCTCTCCCCTATTTTCTACTAAATATTTTTTAACTTTCTGCGCTAAATTGACAGACATCTGATCATCACGAAAAGTTATTTGAGGAAGTTGTTCTAAAATTAAATCTGAAAAAAAATGTGCCCCAATATGATCGATAATTGCTTCAGTTTCGCGTGGAAAATGTTTTTGGTACGCTACATCTCTTAAACCGGTAAAAATAATTTCTGTTCCGGTTACTTCTTGATTAATAAGAGGTATTTTTGAATGATCAAGAATCTGATTTTCCTCTTCCAAACAAAATGTAAAGCTTCTCTGGTAAAGCTGATCTTCTTCAAGGAATATACTTTTAACTCGTATTTTCTTAAAGGCATCCAACCATAGCAGCCGCCCAACTCCTTTTCCTCCTTTTTCTAATTTAAAATTAGTATCTACAGTGCA
Organism: Bartonella sp. AA1HLJMS; assembly: GCF_042197445.1. Lineage (NCBI taxonomy): Bacteria > Pseudomonadati > Pseudomonadota > Alphaproteobacteria > Hyphomicrobiales > Bartonellaceae > Bartonella > Bartonella sp. AA1HLJMS. Next base: position 2,045 of record NZ_JBHIRW010000109.1, read on the forward strand.
AAAAGCTTGAAAGTGCTCATCATCCAATCCTACACCATTGTCTTTAACTATAATTTCAAGTGTTTCATTTTTATCTATATCTTTGATTTCTATATCTATGTTACCCGCGCTTTTGTAATCTTCTTGCTTAGAATCTTCAAGCGCGTGAATAGCGTTGCTTACCGCTTCAAAAACAGGCTGCAAAGCTTCCATTTCAGTGGACGGTTTAGGAAAACGACGAACTCTTCCAGCAAGATTTTCTTTCATAGAAAACTTTTCAGTTTTATTCTTTTCTTGTTTTTGAACTGCGACGTTTTCCATAATTATTCCCACCTTTTTAGCCGATAATATTACGAAATATACCTATTAAACGCACGTATATTAACAATTTGTTATTATTATAGAACAAATTTTTAATTCTTTGAAATCCACTGTTTTAAATGGGCGAAGGCATTCTCTATCGCCTCCATGAGACGAGCAAATTTAAGAATCCATTTTCTAAAGAATTTCGCGCGTCTCAGAGTATGTTTAGAGTCGGAT
>NZ_JBHIRW010000110.1:0-2492 GCF_042197445.1 Bartonella sp. AA1HLJMS
TTTGTATGTCCATAACCTATTGTCCACACACCAATGGTATCTTTGTAGGCGTTTAAACGCAAGCCTTCCCATTGTTTGATAAGTGCTAGCCCTTCTGATGATATTTTTCGCATATGCTTCTCCATAAAAAAAGCTCCGCAAAAAGCAGAGCTGGATTAAAAAATTGACATCTTTTTCATTCGGAAAGATAGCTTGGTTAAGCTTCATGTCACTTTTTCATTGGAATAAAAGAAGATTTTTTCTCAACTTTTAATTTCTTTCTTGACAAATATTCGTTTATAAACGAATATACATCATGTTTGAAATACGTCACTACCTTACTTCTGATGGCAAAGACTTGATAGCTGATTGGCTGCGAAAGCTCCGTGATATGCAGGCTAAAACTGCAATTATTCGCCGCCTTAATCGTTTAGAGCAGGGAAACTTTGGCGATTTCAAGCCGCTTCGTGAGGGTGTTCATGAATTGCGTATTAATGTTGGTCCTGGCTACCGAGTTTATTATGTCCAATCTGGAAAGACCGTATTGTTGCTATTATGCGGTGGCAGCAAAAAAACACAAGAGACTGATATCACTCGTGCATGTGCTTGCTGGCGTGATTGGCAAAACCGTGAAGATTAAAGGAGTGCAAAAATGAAAGACCGTAACCATGATGATGCAATGGCAGAAATATTCCGTGATGATCCTGAGTTGGCAGCAGCTACCCTTGATGCAATCCTAGCAGATGGTGATCAGGGTGAGCTGCTTGTAACTCTACGCCAAATGGCCAAAGCTTATGGTGGTGTTCAAGCTGTAGCTAAAGCAGCCAACTTGAACCCAACACAACTTTACCGTACACTTTCAGAAAAAGGTAATCCAGAGTTCCGCAGCTTGAATGCTTTACTGCGTACCATGGGGTTTCGTTTGGCTGTACAGCCTCTTGAACGACCAGTTCCACACGTGTAACTTTAGTTCCACTCCCCACCTTTAAAGATGGGGAAGGGAGGTATTTAAGCAATCATTTTTAATGAGGGGCTCTACATCTAGTTTATAACCTATCATGTATCCTCTTCATCCATATGGATGACGCCTTCGCCTTCGTCACATGCGTTTGGTGGGGCGTTTGGATCAATGGTATCATCCTTGTCTGGTGTTGTGTTTGCAACGTTTTCAGCCGCATCTTCTTGCGCTTTATCAAAAAGTTCGCACTCTATTTTTGTGGTGTAACCACCCGTTTTATCAAGTTTGTGCTTAACGCTCTTGATGCGCCATTCTGCTGGAATATAGGGGCGGAAAGGGGGCTCTTGAACAAGCTTTGCTTCTGCTTGCACAAACGGATCACCACCAATATCACATGAGAAAGAAGATTTGCCACGAGATGATTTGTTGCGATAAGCAGCAATGGCCGCAACAGCTTCTGATTGATTGTGGTAGGTGTATTTGAGTTCATGAAAAGGCTCTTTACCAACCTTGACTTCCTTTTTTTCACCAGTGCGGATATCATGATAGCTTGCGATAACACCGCCTTTTTTCTCTTCTTCTTGCTCTTGATTTTCAGATGTTTTGGCTTCCGTCTCTTCTTTAGGCAAATTGGGGGCGTCACTTTCATCCATATGGATCACATCTTCGCCTTCATCAATTTCCTCTGGTTCTCGTGCATCAGCGGCGGCTTTTTGATCATCTCCTGCATCTGTCTTTAATCCATTGGCGGCACCTGCTTCATCGCGTGCACTGTATTTAAAATCCCAAGAGGTACAGAGTTTTTCATGGATGACAACGACGGGCAGTGTTTCACCGGTAATGGCTTTGCCTTCACCCCGTTTGGCAAGCACCAATTTGCCATCAACGGGTTTTGCTACCGCATCATAGTTTTCTGCAAGGCGCGTGGCAAAAGCCATATCGCTTTCAGCTGTTTGATCAATGTGACGCACAACAATTTTAGCAAGAGCAGGGTCAACTTTTGGTGTATAGCCATTGCGCTCTGCTATCTCTTGAACAATACTACCAAGGGTTTGTTGGTGGTAAGATTGGCTTTTGGGTGTTCTATAAGACGTGTTCATTGATGCGGCGCGTCCTGTCACGCTTAAGCTTTGTGGTGGGCTGCTTACAGAGATTTCATCAATCAGATAGGCTCCCATATCGCGATTTTTGCCCCCTTCATAGCCAAGTGTGACAGAAATGATTGTTCCGATGAGAGGAATATCAAGAAAGCCGTTATCACTGTCACGTGCGCGGTCATCAAGCTCTATGGTGATGCGGTCACTTTTGTCTTCTGCTTCATCGGTAATTTCAATCGACAAAACATAGTCCATCAGCATTCTTGTGATGTCTTCTCCATTTGCCAGAACCATGCAAAAAGGTTTCATGATTTGCTACCCCAAATTCTGATTACTGGTGTGGCTTTCGGATAGGGGAGGGTTGGTAAGAGTATCGTGATGCCTGCTTTTAAAATGGGTCCATAGTCTGCAAGACCAAAATTTGCTGCATAAACGCGTTCAACAGCAAGGGCTTGTTG
>NZ_JBHIRW010000111.1:0-2459 GCF_042197445.1 Bartonella sp. AA1HLJMS
TCTGGGGGAAAGATTGTCATAAAAGGCGCCCAAGAACACTTGGATCAGCAAGCACAATCGTCATCAAGTGGCTTTTTACACGAGAAATCCTCCAATAGTTCTCAATCGCATAGCACAACGGTTTCTTCTATCCTTGGTGCAACGGGCAATGTTGATTTGCAATCAGAAAAAGAGACCACAATTACTGCTTCTCATCTGCTTTCCGGTAAAGACATCAATGTGAGCGGAGAAAATGTGACGATTGATGGCATGACAGATCATCATAAGAGCCATTCAGAGACCCATGAAACAGGTTTTGGTGTGGGATCAGGCAAGAACTTTGTGTCGATATACGGGAGTGAGGGAAAGACAGAAAATGAAGAGAGTTTTGAACATCAAGGCTCTTCTCTGAATGCTGATGGCAATATCACCATCACCGCCACCAAAAAAGATGTGAACGTGGTGGGCTCTGATTTTGCAGGTGAGAATATTAATCTTTCGGCCGCCCATGATGTGAATGTTTCACCGGGTCACAATCGTCATAAGTCAAACAGCAAAGAAGAACGCACAGGTTTTGGCATTCAGTTTGGAAAGAGCAGCAGCGGCGCTTCCGTGGGTATTGGGATTGCGAGCGCCAAAGACACAGGGGACCAATGGGAAACCACTTCCGTACAATCACACTTCATGGCACGCCAAGATGTGCAGATTACTGCTGACAATGATGTAAACATGCAAGCAACCATTGTTTCGGCAAATCGTGATGTCAACATTGATGCTGGAAATACTATCACACTGTCAGAAAGCCATGATATCTCTAACGGCAAAGAGACCCATGAAAAGTCCTTTGCTGGTGTGACAGCCTCTGGCGATATTGGTGTCCTTGGCACGGTACAAGGACTAAAAGATGCCGCAGATCACATGAATAATAAGGATGGAAATAACACAGTTATTAATGGCATACTTACAGGGGTTCAAATCAACCACCTCTTTAACAAAGGCAGAAATTTTGTTGATTGGCTGACTGGGAATACAGGGGAAAAGGGTAACATCACCAAAGGACTGAGTAGCACATTAGGAGGGATGGGGGGCTCTACCAAGGATGCTCTTGCCAATATGGCTGGTGCATCTGGCAGTGTAACCGTGGGCTTTAAGACAGAGAAAGCGGAAGCGTCTGTTCAGACATCTACTGCTGTAACCAATAGCATAGAAGCAGGGCGCGCTGTCAACATGCATGCCCACAATGGGAGTATCCATGGTGTTGGCGCTGATATTATCGCTGGTAGCAATCCAATCTATATGCTGGAAAATGATGCACAGAGCGGGAACATCACCTTGGAAGCAGGGAAAGATATCACCTTTGAAAGTGCACAAAATGTGCAAAGCACACAAAACAGTAGTGAAAGTACTTCCATGAGTGTTGGATACGGTTATGGCACGGGTAGCGCAGGGGCAACGGGCAATGCCGCTTTTAGTCAAGGAGAAGGCTCGAGCGAGGCGGTTCAACAAAAGAACAGCCATATTATTGGCACCGGCACGGTTCATAGCACAAGTGGGGGAAATACCACACTGGCTGGCGCAGTGCTTTCTGGAGAGCGTGTAGAAATGGAAGTAGGGGGTGCTCTTACCATTACCAGCCGCAGTGATACGGAACAAACTTCCAGCAAGCAAAACTCTGTTTCTGTTGGCTTTGGTGCTGGACAAACGGGTGGTGGAGGCTCTGTGAGCGCCTCTTTCCAAAAGGATAAATCCTCTAGTGATTATCACAGTGTTGTGGAACAATCAGGCATCAAAGCGGGTGATGGCGGCTTTAAGATCAACGTTAAAGATAAAACGACCCTAACCGGAGGCATCATTGCCAGCACAGCCTCGGCAGACAAAAACAGCTTGACCACAGGAAGCATCAGCACCAGTGATATCACCAACAGTGCCCATGCTACAGCCAGTAGCCATGGTTTTAGCCTTTCTGGTGGCGGTGTTTTGCAACAGGGGAAATATGGCATCATAAAAAATATTGCCAAAAATGCTTTAAATCATGGGAAGGCACACGATGGAGCGGAAGGATATACCAAATCCGCCATCAGTGATGGCAGCATCATCCTTACCGGTGGATCTAACCAAAGGGCGATGGGACAAGATGCTGGAGAAATCATCGGCTCTCTCAACCGCAACACTGCGGCAGCCCACCAAGCCGTGGCACCGGTAGACGCCACATCGCTTGAGGGGGTAGTGCATAATCGCTTAGATATGGTCAATAAATTATCGGATGAAGGATTTAATATCTTTGAACAGGGCATTGTAAACATGTTTATCAAAGAGCATTATCTGGCTACCGTGGATCACGATGAAAATGGCAATGTGATCTATGCAAAAGATGAAAATGGGAAATATATAAAAGACAGCCACGGAAACCCGCAGCCGCAATATCATTATTTAACGCCTGAAGAACAACAGAATTTACAAAAAGGTTCTGATGGCAAGGT
>NZ_JBHIRW010000112.1:0-2456 GCF_042197445.1 Bartonella sp. AA1HLJMS
ATTTTCTCAGTTGACCAACCTAAGCTTTTCAAAAGTGCATGAGCACTTTCCATGGTGAGACGATCATCAGTGTCATCCACTTCCTCTGCCACTTCAACAGAAGTTGTTTTAGAAGCAACAGATGCTATTTGCGGATCCAAGCTCAAAATCGGTGCATTTTTCGGAAAACCTGCTCGATAACCCCGTGCAAGAGTGAGGAGATTATCAATTCTATATTTTGAGATTTCTTCCACAAAACCTAAAGGATTTCCTTTTCTAAAATTCTCCTTGTAAGATTTGAGCTTTTCAATATCCCCAATCAAAACAAGCGCAATAAGGTGACGCGCTACAAGATCAAGTTCACTGTCTGGGGAAAAAGCCGCATAATCATAAATGATTTGATTGACATTTTGCCGATCTGCCCATTCAAGTATATCTGTACAAATCTCCTTTAGCTTGCCTTCATCCAATTCAGTAGTAGAAACTGTATAAAATTCTTCTGCTTCTTTGAGGGCTATATATTGAGGCATATTATAGAAAATCTCTCTATGAGCAGTGGAAAAACCAAGTGTTGAAAGGGAAGCCTTAAACGCAACAATCGACTCTTCTCCATCACTTTGAAGGCTGCACATTATATTGATTATACGGTCTTTACTTACAAAATAAGCATTGCGATTGTAGTTTTTATCACGATAAACTGTCCAACCCATTTCTTTTAATTGCTCTGTAACTTTATTGAAAGTAATCAAAACTTGTGGACTGAGATGTGCTTCTGCTGACTCTCTCTCATGAAGAATTTTCAGATGTTTTTCAGAAAATTCAACGGCATGGTTAACATATTTTTCTACGTCATTATCATCCAAATGTTCAGAAATCGTACCAGCTTCCAGAAAATTTTGATAAGATTTCAGGATATCAATTCGACCTGTTAACGCTAAACAAGCCAAATGCCAGATTATGTCTATATTGTAGCTATATTTTTGAACAAGTGTTTTGCTTTCGATCGATGCTTGTAAATCTTGGGCGCGTGCCCACTGTATTATCCGCTCAGAGATTTTTGTTAACTCTTGCTCATTCAATTCCTCTACACAAATATCAATTTCCTTGCCAAAACCACTAAAAAAACCTCCTCCAATCGTGTTAAAAGACTTATAAATATCCGTAGGTCGTATCCAATTATATTCTCTCCTATAGTGAATATATTTGCAAGCTACAGAAATCTCTTCATTAGATATTTCAGCTTCAAGACGAACATTGTAATTATCATGAAGACGTATAAAGCCAAAATCAAATTGAATAAAACGGTCTGGCAAAGAGAGAAACATTCTCTCAGGTTCCATAGCAATCCATCCTCGCGTTTTGAGGATGCGACTTGCTGCGATGAGATTTATCGAGCGCTGTTTTGGCTTCTTGCGCGTTAGAATATCGTCTAATTCCCCATTTTTATAGACCTGTGCAAAAAGAAGCAAGCGTTCATTCCACGTCATTATTTTATAATCAGAAAATTCTGATACGTTTATTTTGGGCGTAGACTCATAACTCCTTAAAGCTTCTATCTCGCCGAGAAGAGCCTTTGCAACAAGAGAATGATTAGCAGCTTCTTCATGTAATTTTTTTTCAATATCTTGTGCTTGCGCCCAAGTAATGACTTTGTTTAAAGCAGATTCAATATGACTTTCTGAAAGATCCGGTACCGTAACCCCGAAATCACCTATTTCTGGATAGAGTATATATCCATACCGTGACTTTTGCCCCCTAGAATATTCACAAGCAAGACTATAAGAAGCAGTTGTGAGGCTAGCTAATAACCAAAATTTTTCACCATCCGTTTCATGTTTCACACCATAGCTCAAATCCACAATGCGATCCGGAAGATAATAATAGGCAAATGTATCGCCTACTTCATCACGATAGAGCTCACAGCCCAGACTTTTTAATATTTCTGCTGCATCTTTAGTTTGCATAATGTTTCACTCTTCTCCAACCGCCGGATAACAGCTAACTGTATAAGGAATTATTCTATTCCACTCTTTGTTTATTTGATTTTCACTCCAATTGTCTCTAAACTCTTTCAGAAGCTCTGCATCTCCTTCAAATTTTTTCAAATCTTCTTGGTATTTATTAAGCTGTTCCTTATTTTCGCCCAGATAGCGTTTCATAATTTTCCCAAAAGGTTTTGCATCTCCTGTTTTATACGCTATTTCAAAATCTTTTTGACATTCTGTTAATTGAAAATTACCAGTTTTTATATCAATAACTTTTAATACACCTTTCTCCACATAAATAATATCAGGGCGATGTATTTTTTTTAACGAAAAGTTCATAGATTATTCTCCATAAGTCGCAGTTTATTCACGCTAATACTGTTCTACCACTGTAAATAATAGTTGATCTTTCGTCTCCCAGCCAAGCGTTTTTAAAATCTCTGTCACGTCTTTAGTTCGCATCGCTATTCACTTTCATTCAAAAAGTCCTGG
>NZ_JBHIRW010000113.1:0-2454 GCF_042197445.1 Bartonella sp. AA1HLJMS
TTGCTAGCGTTCCGATAGGGCTTGTAACCCAATTGTACCAAGTCCTTTGCCAATCTCGTTTGTTTGCATTTTTACCTAGGTTTGCTATTCAGTAATTTGTGAACCGTTCGAACTCTAACAGCGCCTCATCATGCGTTAATCCTTGATCGATTGCGTATTGCAAATTAGGTTCAAAATCTTCTGGCAATCGACAACCGCGATTAGCTTGCGCTCGTTTTGCTTTTTTGGGAACGTTCTCTTGCTCGTGAATGGGGGGTTGGTTGTCTACACCCGTTGTGATTTGCTCTGATATGGTCTCAACAGCAGCAACCTCTGTTGGTTCGTCAACCAAATCGATTGTTGCTAAACTTTCAGAACCAATTTCTTTTTTTGCTAAAACGATAGTTTTAGTTTTTTTATTATATATGTTTGTATTGTTTGTTATAGCATCACAAGCATCATGCTTAGCATCCTTAAGCATGCTGTTAGCATCATGCTTAATATCACAAGCATCTTTTGTATTTTTATCCCATCTTGCCTTCGCTGCCTTCTGCGCTCTCTCTGAAAACTTATTCAAATTCTCATTAGAGTTGTTGAGTTCCTCTTCAACCTGTAAACTCCATAAACGACCGTCTTCTAAACGTATCAGTTTCTCATCACTCAATAAAAAATCTAGCGCTTTATTAAAAGCTTTTACTGAACAACCAGAAATGCGTGCTAATATAGAGGCATTCTCAAGAATTGGCTGTCTCTTCTTATACATAAGCAATATCAACATCATATAAGTCGATATTTGATGCGACGTCATTCCACTAGCATCAGATACCCAATCAGAAGGAAAACAACGAACCCAAGCTAACTTAGTTGACATATTTCCCCTCCTGTTCTTTATTATTATTTAGATCTTCATTGAAGTTATTGAGTTCCTCCTCAACTTGTGAACTCCACAAACGACCATCTTCTAAACGAATGATGTATCCCTCTTCTAGCAAAACATTCAATGCTGTCTCAAATTTCTTTACTGAATAACCAGTGTAATGAGATAAAACTTTAATATTACAAAAAAGAGGTTCACCAGTACGAAGCATGCGAAATCGCAATCTCATATAGATATTACCTTCTACAGGAGGTAAATAATCGACGACCACCGCCCATTTATCGGCAAACAGTCTCGTCCATGGTATTTTACTGGACATGTATATCCCCTTCTTTCATCAAATATAAAATTGCTAAAGCATCTGCTTCGTTGTCGTCTTTAGGTACATGTCCTTTTGCACATACCGCCTTAATCATTTCTTCTTTTGAGGCGTTGCCTTTTCCTGTCGTCGCCTTCTTAATTGTGCCAACAGGAATGCCTTCATATGGTATCTGATGATGTTCACACCACGCTGTTAAGGTTGCTAGAAAGCCCCCATAAATATGAGAAGCGTCTGTACCCACATGCTGGCGCACCTCTTCAAAATACACCGCGTCAATTTCATCAACAGATCTCTTTAGTTCAGTAAGCCACCGTTTAAAGCGTAAATAACGTATACCACCGCCTTCAAAACGGCGTGATTGAAAATCTTCTGTATCGCTTGTTATGTGACCATCAGCACCGCATATCGCCCAGCCTGTCTTGGTCCCTAGATCAAGACATAAAATGGTTTGTGCGTTAGTGATCATAATCCCCCCCTTAAGGCTCTACGTATTCATATGTGTGTTATGACAGAGCGTGTTGTGATTGCCTGTCTTGAAAAAATGTTTTTGAAAAAGTATCCTCCCAACGATTCTAAAAAAGTGGGGAGGGGAAAGATGCAAGAATGGATAAAGATATTTCTTACAGGTTTCCTGTCATTTATCGGATCACTTTCAGTAGCGCTTATTTTAAGAAATAAAGACCGTAAAGAAGCCGCTACAATCCGCAAAGATGATTTAGAAACAGCTGCAAAAAAACGAGAAGAAGATAGAGAATGGATAAGCAAGCAATTTGCAGAAAGCCAAGAGCAGACGATAGCCCTTAAAGAGCAAGCGATATCGACAAAAGATCTTGCCAAATGGTCAGAAGAACGTATTAAAATTTTGTTAGATAACAAAAGAGTAGAGGATTTAGAAACGCCACCTTCCATATATACAACTGGACCCCATTTGCCAACAAAAGGCAAGTGGACGCTTCTTTGTTTAAAGATAAAAAACAATGCACAAACTGTCATCCACGTTTTAAATATAAAGCTAAAAGATGGTTCTCGCTTTATTCTTGGATATGGCATTAGATACAAACCGGAAATAAGATTGCGGCAAATGCAATCACCATATGTTAATCCTGATGCCAGACCAACGTCACACACAATATCATCCGGATACTGTGAGAAAGCAAAGGATTTTCGAACGGGACAAGAAATCGATGTTAATATTTCTATAGCTCCCTCAGAAGGCAAACCTTCAAAAATCCTTATTTTTGTAGCAGCACGTGAAGAAGATATAAAAGACCAAGTT
>NZ_JBHIRW010000114.1:0-2444 GCF_042197445.1 Bartonella sp. AA1HLJMS
TTTTAAAAGCTGGAGGCCGTTTGGGGGTTGTCAGTTTTCATTCTCTTGAAGATCGTATGGTCAAAAGATTTTTTTCGACTCGTTCTGGAGAACGTATGAGATCACGCTATCTGCCAGAAATAAAGGCTGCTCCAGCAACATTTTTTCCTTTGTTTAGAGGTGGGGTCACGGCAACTAAAGAGGAGTTACAGAAAAATCCTCGTTCACGTTCTGCGCGGTTGCGTATTGGTGTACGGACTGAAGCAGAGGCTCTTACAGAAGATATGAAATTATTTAGTTTAGCAGAGATTGCCAGTTTTGAAGGCGGCAAGAAATGACAGTTTTTCGTACATTTGATATGATTTTAGTGATGATTATGATTTGTATGGCAGGTCTTACTTATAAGGTAAAATATGATGTTCAAAAACGAATGAATGAAGTTCTTCATCTTGAGCATGAAATTGCTGCAGCAAAAAATACGGTGAGTTTGCTTCATGCTGAGTGGGCTGTGATGATCAAGCCTTCGCGCATGCAAAAACTTGCGAAACGTTATCAAAAAGAACTTGGATTAGAAGTTATACAGCCGCGTCAAATCGTAGAATTTAAAGACATTCCGGTACGGGTACATGATCCAATTGAAGAATTGATTAAACAAAATATCTTGGAAGATAATCAAGATATTTTGGCAAATCGTCGGGATTCTCAGATGAATGGTGTTGTCCAAAAAGGCGTGCAGTGATGAAGTCGACTTTTTTATTCTTACAGAAGAAAAAGCACTTTAAGAATTCGTTGAATAATCATAATGTTTCTGTTCGTCGTCCCTATTCTAGTCGTCCACGTTTGCTTTTTTCGTTGTTCTGCTTTTTAGTTTTATATGGCATCATGGGGGCTTGCCTTATTTCTTATGGGTTGGAAGGTGGACAGATTGAAGAAGCAAAGGGGCCAGGAGTTCTTCAACTGACGGCGCGGCCTGATATTGTTGATCGTAATGGTCGTTTATTGGCAACAGATATTAAAACTTATTCACTTTTTGCTGAGCCACGACGTATTATTGATGTGGATGAAACAATTGAATTGCTCTCAACAGTTTTGCCTGATCTTAATTGGCAGGAAACCTATAAGCGCTTAAAAAGAAAAACTGGTTTTTCTTGGATACAGCGTGGGTTAACGCCAATGCAGAAGACACAAATTATGGCCCTTGGTATTCCAGGAATTGGTTTTCGGACTGAAATTCGTCGTTTTTATCCCGATGGACCTGTAACTTCCCATATTCTCGGCATGGTGAATGTTGATAATCAAGGCATTGCAGGTATGGAAAAATATATTGATGATGCGGGTTTGAGTGCTCTGCGTGCTGCTGGTCTTGCCATGGAAGAATCATTAAAACAAGTTCAGCTTTCGATTGATGTGCGACTTCAGGCAATTGTCCATGATGAACTTATTCAGGCTATGAAGCGTTATAAGGCAATTGCTGCAGGAGCTGTTATTTTAAATATACATACGGGGGAAGTTTTGGCGTTGGCATCTCTACCAGATTTTGATCCTGGAAATCCTATTGAAGCTTTAAAAAGTGATCGTCTCAATCGGATGACGGCCGGAACATTTGAAATGGGATCGATTATTAAAAGTTTTACGACCGCCATGGCACTTGATTCCAATATTTTTCATTTAAACAGTATTATTGATGCTTCAAAGCCCATAAAAGCAAGTAGTGGATATATTATTCATGATTTTCACGGAAAAAATCGTCCCTTAACGTTATGGGAGGTTTTTGTTTATTCTTCCAATATTGGTTCTGCTAAAGAAGCATTGGCGATAGGGATTGATAAACATCGTGATTTTTTGCAAAAACTTGGGCTACTGGATCGACTCGCAACAGAGTTGCCTGAAGTTGCTCATCCTATTGTGCCACATCATTGGAAGGATATCCAATCTATGACGATTGCTTTTGGGCATGGTATGGCAACAACCCCCTTGCAAACAGCTGTTGGGGCTGCTGCTTTAATGAATGGTGGTTGGTTAATTGCTCCGACATTTTTAAAACGGACAAAAGAACAAACTTTGCACCATGCAAAACGGGTTTTGCATGCTAAAACAAGTCAAAATATGCGTTACCTTTATCAATTAAATAGTGAGATTGGGTCTGGACGTAATGCAAAAGTAGAAGGTTATCGTGTAGGTGGTAAGACAGGAACAGCTGAGAAAGTTGAAAATGGAAAATATTCTAAAACAAAAAATTTCAATAGTTTTCTTGCTGCTTTTCCTATTGATGATCCTGCTTATGTTGTTTTAACAATTATCGATGAACCAAAGCCTGCAGAGGGACAGCGTTCATCAACAGCGGCGATGAATGCTGGACCAATGCTTGCTAATATTGTTCGTCGCACTGCTAGTTTTCTTGGTGTAAAACCCGATTTTAAAAAAGAATATGAGCCTCTTTTAAGTAAAAAGAGCAATTCAAGTTT
>NZ_JBHIRW010000115.1:0-2351 GCF_042197445.1 Bartonella sp. AA1HLJMS
AAAAATGTAGATTTTTGGCTTTCACTTGATGTCCCCACCGGTTGCGAGCGCCCTCGCATTAGTATTCCGGGGTCTGGCAACACATTGATTTATAATAATAAATCATCCTTTTTCAACTTGAATCATAACTCCGAATATAGTAAGATTTTCTCATCACAAACCCTCTCAGATTGAATCAATTAATATCACTTGCTTGCACGTCAAAAGCGGGGCTGGTGTGTGGGTAAAAATTGTACAAGAAAGGAGTAAAAATGGTTCTTATGAATCGTCTTAATGCAAGGGCTGTCGCAACATTGGGGGCTGGCAAATATAATGATGGTGCCGGCTTGCTTCTCCATAAGCGTAAAGATGGTGGTGCTCAATGGCTTTATCGTTATACCATTCATGGTCGGCGCCGCGAAATGGGCTTGGGTGCGTTGCGAAATGTTTCTTTAAAAAAAGCCCGTGAATTAGCAAATCAATGGCGTTCTGTTTTGCATGAGGGGCGTGATCCCATTAAAGAACGTGAGAAACAAAAGCGTGAGGCAATAAGTAATCTCCATTACCTAAAAGACATTGCCTTAGATGCTTTTGAAAGTCGTAAAGCTGAATTAAAAGGAGATGGCAAGGCTGGGAATTGGTTTCTACCTTTACAACTTTATATTCTCCCCAAATTAGGCTGTATTCCTATTTCAGAAATTACACAAACAGAGATACGCAATGTTCTTGCTCCCATTTGGCATGCAAAAGCTGCAACCGCAGAGAAAGCAATAAATCGTCTTAATATTTGTCTCAAACATGCTGCTGCTTTGGGGCTGGATGTTGATTTACAAGCAACGATAAAAGCACGGGCTCTCTTAGGGAAACAACGCCATAAAGCACAAAATTTACCAGCAATGGACTGGAAAGATGTTCCTGCCTTTTATCAGTCACTCTGCAAAACAACAACAATGACACAACTGGCTTTGCGTTTGCTTATTCTTACAGGCGTTCGTACACGTCCTTTGCGCTATATGCATAAAGATCAGATTGATGGGGATATATGGACCATTCCTGCTGAAAGTATGAAAGGACGACGCGATGCTACAGAAGAATTCCGCGTTCCTTTATCATCAGAAGCACTAAAAGTGATTAAACAAGCACGCCTTTTATCTCGTAATGGGTTTCTTTTTTCTGCAACCGGTCGTGGTCCCCTTGCACAGAACAGCATGTTACAATACATGAAAAAAACAGGACTTGAAGCCTGTCCGCATGGTTTTCGCTCTAGTTTACGTGATTGGCTCGCAGAAACAACCAATGCCCCTTATGAGGTCGCTGAAACCATTCTAGGTCATACGGTTGGGGGAAAAGTGGAGCGTGCCTATCGTCGCACAGACTATTTAGAACAGCGTCGTATTTTTATGGATAGATGGGCTTCTTATGTTACTGATCAAAACAATAAAAGTTGTGGATAGCTCTATGTCTCCATTTTCCTTATTTTATCCATAACGGATAATACAATCACAAATTATTGCTTCTCTTGATAAAAAATCACAAGATATTGTTTTTTTTGCTGGAAAAGTTTGCTACGAATTGCTATTTATATATAGTTAATAAACAGTGATTCTATCATTTAATATAAAGGGGATTCCATGATTCCAAACGGACCACTCCTCACAGTACGTGAGAGTGCAAAACTACTTAATATAAGCGTTTCAACACTTTGGCGGCGGGTCGCTGATGGCTCGGTACCAAAGCCTTTAAAGATTGGTTCCTTAGCGCGCTGGTTACAATCTGACCTTTGCGATGTAATCGAAAAGGCAAAAAACCAACGTGGCAACGACGCCGCCTAAAGAAAACTTCGCCTTATAGGACAGACAAAGTATTTCGACTTTCGCAAATCCCGAAATAACAGAATCTGTCCTGTAATGCAAGTAGCAGGAAGGGATTTTATGCATTTTACAAATGCTACAACAAGCGATGCTTATGCATTGCATACAACAGCTCAAAAAATTACTTGTGCATTACGTGGAGTTTGGCATGGGCGTTATGGAACAGCCCGTTGCCCTGCTCATGATGATAGGCTGCCTAGCTTATCCCTTGTCAATGGACATGATGGGCGTCTTTTACTCTATTGTTATGCTGGCTGCTCTTTTAGAGAGATCATACAAGCGCTTATTAGAATTGGCTTGCTTGGAAAACAAGCCTTTTTTGATAAAGCTTATGATCAGACGCTCTCTTTCTCCAAACAGTTTTGTGCTGATCTCAAACGAGCAAAACAGAAAGCAGAGAGAGCAAAAGCAATTTGGCAACAAAGCCAACCAATCAAAAATACTTTAGCAGAAACCTATTTACGTATGCGGGGTATTACATGTGATTTGCCTGCTGATTTA
>NZ_JBHIRW010000116.1:0-2345 GCF_042197445.1 Bartonella sp. AA1HLJMS
TTATGTGAAACACCCATCTTCTTCGCAAACGCACGAACCAATAAACCCTCACGATGCTTCTTGGTCATAGTTGCTCCATTTTGAATGGTTTATACAAATTATTGTACACTTTAATTATTGACAAAGTTTTATTTTTCGTGTACATAAAATATATGAAGATAGTGTGGGATGAACCAAAAAGAGCTTTAAACATTGATAAACATAAGCTTGATTTTGCTGATGTTATTTACTTTGACTGGGAACATGCTCTTATTGATGCAACACATTCAAACCGCATGAAGGCTATTGGACATTTTGCTGATGGCACAACAGTTATTGTTTTTGCAAAGCTTGGCAATGAAGCGATATCCATTATCAGTTTTCGTCAAGCGAATAAAAAAGAAAGAGAGGTTTTCAATGATTATCAAAAAAAACTTTGAAACAGGATGTGGCTACACAAAAGAAGATTGGGACGCTGTGGATTCCCCACCATTGACAGATGAAGAACTTGCACGCTTAAAGCCAGCTAAAGATGTTTTACCAGCCTCCTTTTTTAAATATGTAACAGAAGAACGCCGTAAACGTGGGCGTCCACCGGTTGAATCTCCCAAACAAGCGGTTACTCTACGCCTTGACCCAAACGTTATTGCCTCTTTTAAAAAACAAGGAAAAGACTGGCGAACACGTATGGGTGAAGTCTTAAAAAAAGCAAGTGGTTGTTAAGCCAAACGATCTCGCCACTCTAAAAAATGTGCTTTACAGTTGAAATTAAACTTCAATTGTATTACATTGAAATACAATTACAAGAGGAGAGCTCATTATGGCTTCTAGTCGCATGGTTCAAGCGCGTGTACCAGAAGAAATTCAAAATATCGCTAGTCAAGTTATTTAAGCTTCAGGTTTATCAGTAAGTGATGTTGTGAGAGTGTTGATGACGCGTATTGCACAAGATAAAGCTATTCCGTCCTTCTTGTTTCAACCTAATGCGGAAACTATAGCGGCTTTTGCAGAACTAGAGGAAGGTAACTTAAAAAAGTTTCATTCCGTAGACGAATTATTTGATGATCTCTATGCGGACGATTGAACGTACCACTATCTTCAAATGTGATTTCAAGCGTGAAATGAAAGGACGGTATCGGCATCTTTTAGATACTGATTTGCGCCAAATCATTGCAGCATTAGCAAATGATCAACCCTTAGAACCTCGATATCATGATCATGCATTGACTGGGAATTGGAGCAATTATCGAGATTGCCATATTCGACCTTACCTAGTGTTGATTTATCGCTTGATTGGTCAAGATCGATTGATTTTAGCGCGTCTGGGCTCCCATTCAAAACTTGATCTTTAAACCACCTTCCCATTTTGAGAACGGGGAGGGGAGATGTGTTTTAAATCTAAGCAGCTTTTACGACAGATCTTGCTAAAACGCGCTTAGCTTCTTTTGTAACTGATTTGTAATGATCAAGCTCTTTTTCGATTTCATCTATTTTCAAAAGATAACCAAAGATGATACCCATGATTTTAGGATAATTTGTCAAAACATATTGACGAAGATAGTTAAAATCATCAAAGCGTGTATCATTATCATAATCAACAGCTTGGTTTCTCAGTTTCTTTTCACATTCAATAAAGTAACGGCGTGCTTGACGTCCTTTCTCATTGCGTTCAACCATGGAAAGTTCTTTCGCCATGTCTAAGGTGAGGTGATATTCTATGCTTGGACGACCGCCTTTAGGTTTTACTCTTTTTTGAGTAAAACTCACAAAGTCTTGATTTTCTTGAAAAGAATATTCTTCAATCCGTCGTGAAATCCAATCGTTGAAGCGTATATTAACGTCTAAAAACGTATGTAACTCACGCGCGTTAACGGTTTGA
The DNA here is from genome assembly GCF_042197445.1 of Bartonella sp. AA1HLJMS. NCBI lineage: Bacteria > Pseudomonadati > Pseudomonadota > Alphaproteobacteria > Hyphomicrobiales > Bartonellaceae > Bartonella > Bartonella sp. AA1HLJMS. The sequence continues at coordinate 1,859 of NZ_JBHIRW010000116.1, forward strand.
ACAGTTTCCTGATCAATGATTTGTTCCGTAATTTCTATAAGAGTGTTCATAGCGAACTCCTAGTTGTTAGATGTTTTTCATTGACACTTTTTATAAAAATGCCGGGTGCTGAAAAACACGGCAACTAGCCCGTCGTTATGCTTTCCCCGTAAAGGGTATTATATGGCATAACCACACCCGACAAAGCTATTATATGCGTCTAGCATACAATGAGTCAAAGCTTTTAAATTGCGGAAGATCAGTTATTTCGGCAACCAATCCGCTAGTTGTTTTAAGGTGTTTTTCAAGCACCTCATTCGACAATAGACACATTGTTATAATCCTGTCAAGCCTCTCCTGATATAAAAGACGCCCACTGCTCTAAAAGAACATGTCGCTGTTCTAAAAAATCCGTTCGCATATAAGCTTTTGTCACTGAACTCCCAACTGAATGGGCAAGAACAGTTTCGGCAATTTCAAACGGTGTTGACGTTGTCTCTGCTATCCA
>NZ_JBHIRW010000117.1:0-2330 GCF_042197445.1 Bartonella sp. AA1HLJMS
ACTTTTGGGCAGCCCATCATCTACACGCGAAAGGACAACCAGCAATCTTTTCGTATCACAGCGATTTACGGCATTAAGCATTCAGAATCGGACGCCGGTGGCAGAATCCCTACCACAATTGCAAGAAAGGAACTTGATCTTTGTATCAATGACATTGGAGGATTACCACCAAAACCTCAAGATAGTGTTGTAATCATTTCCCCTGAAAACAACAAAGCCCCCTCTTCTCAAGAGCACTTCACTGTTACAGATGTCCAAGCCTCTGAATCCGGTATGTATAAGCTTATCTTGCGGGAGAAAAAACAATGAGGAACCTTTGTCTTGTGTGTTTCAAAATCAATAAGGCTGCCCAAGAACCCGGATTACTGCTGCAAACCTTGGATTTGGAATAGCACTAAATCGGTAGTTCCATGGTGCGCCGGTACGGTGACTGATGTGACATCCTTGGTATGTTATAGTTACTGATGCAATTCTTGCCCAAGTAGTCCTTTCATTATCTTCAGGGCTTTCAAATACAATAGCTTGATTTGTTACTAAAAGACGTCCTAAAATTGGAGTATTTTCGCCAATATCAAAGGTAACGCGTTCTTGAACTCCCAACAGTTTTTCATTTTGTACTAAACGATAATCATATTCACTTGCGTCAAGTTCTTGAAACATTTCACATGCTTCCTCAAAATTAGAGGGAGGAATATCTGATTGCCACAGAGCAACTTCTTGCTCAAAGCTTTTTTCCTTTTTTGTCTCACGATAGGCAATAATAACAAAAATTAAAACAATAAAAATGGGTACTAATAACCATGGCGTAATAGTTACTGTTACCACAATGCCTCCAATCAGTAGAGCACAAAGAAGAACGATCTGTACCCTCTTTTCTAACCGTTTTTTTTCAAGTTCCGGCGACATTTTATTAACAACTGATAAATCAGAAGAAGGATGGATATGCGGGGGAGGCATTAAAACCTGCTCTGAAACCTTTTCTTTAAAACGTTTGTTGCGTTTATCTTGCCAATGAACAAAAATAGACAATGCAATAAATGCAAAGAAAATTAACCTGAACCATCCCCAAAAACCTAGACCATCATTTTCGTCTGACTTTTTATCTTGAACATGGATACTTTGCTTATCAGTATTCTCAGGTAGTGCCTTTGTCACGCTTTCATTTTGAGTAGCAACATCTATTAATAAAGTTGAGGAGGAGGAAAAAATTTCATTATTGTACGCAACTTGATCTGGTTTGATTTTGTGAAAAAAAAACGCACCTAATATTGCAGAGCCGAGAAATAATAAGACTCCAATGCCAAGGGTTTTCAATCCATTTTTGCACCATTTTTTTATACACACTAAAACAAGTCCGACAACCATCACCGGTAACGACAACAAACATACGATCATCGCAATTGTATCAAGTATGTCGAGCATTATTGTCCCCTCCACTATAAATAAAAAACTAAGCTGGAAAATCTAAAGTGAGTCGACAAATAAAGTAAATATGTGCTTATGATTTTTAGAAAAAAGTGATATTATTATAGGAGTATGAATAATCGAAACAGGAACCTAACGAACACCTTAAATACTAAGCAGATAAGCTACCGAGATAGTTTATTTTCGCACATTAAAGGCTTTGACTCATTGTATGTTACTCGCATATAGTGATTTTGTGGGGTGTCGTTATGCTATAACACACCTTCATAGGAAAGCATAACGACGGACTTACTACCGTGTTTTTCAGTGCTCGGCACTTTCTAATTAAAGAGTCAATGAAAAACGTCTAAGTAGTAAGGAGTTCACCATGAATACTCTATAGAAATTAAAGAACAAACTATTGGCCAAGTAAACAGTTCAAACTGTTAACGCACGTGAATTATATTGCGTTTTTGGAAATAAAGTCTGAATTTAGAAAACGGTGGAAAAGAAAAAGAATACCACATTACATTAGACATGGCTAAACATCTTTCGATTATAGAGCGTAATGACAAAGGGCATGAGGCACGTCAATACTTTAACAAATGTGAACGGCTTTTGAAACAAGTAGCAACACCGCAGGTAGCCACACCACAAGTTGATTATTCCAAACCCGAAGCATTACTTGGTGTCTTGAATCACTTACAAAGTCAAATCAAGCAAAAGGATAATACCATTGCCGAATTAGCTCCAAAAGCAGAGGCTTTGGAAGGTTTAAAGCGTTCTGATGGTTTGTTCGGTCTTATCGAAGCAGCGAAGATGCTTGAAGTGCGACCAAAAGATTTAACCGATTACTTGCGTAAACATGATTGGGTCTATCGGCGTGCTCCAGGAGCGCCATTGTTACCTTATCAGGATAAGATCAA
>NZ_JBHIRW010000118.1:0-2311 GCF_042197445.1 Bartonella sp. AA1HLJMS
GAAAATGACTTTCAGAATATTCCTAACCCACGTCCTAGAAAATATGTTGAACAGAATAAGCAATATTTTGGAATTTTAATTCCTATAGAGTTTACTCTTTTTTCTTCAAATAAAGAGTTAAACAAATTCTTGCAGCTACACTACAAAAAATCTTTTCCCCCGAAAACGATTGATATCTCACCTGATATTTTTGGTAAGGAAGAGTTCGAAAAAAAATTGCTTTTAATTAAAGAAATAAAACTGAAATATACCCAACCAAAACAATTAGATTTTTTTGCAATGCAATCAGAAGACAACTTGCTAAAGATGGCTAAAATTTTGTTGGGTGAATTTCCCACGGATGATTATTCTGAAATGGAACTTGACTTGGGTATCAAATTTAAAGAAAAAAATAATTTAAAGAATTATTTTTTGAATCTTTTTAAAAAATATAAATTAAATCCAGCATTTAAAAACATAAGTTTTGTTGGAAAGACACATAATAATTTTGATATAATCTTTAATACTGAAACTTTTCAACATAAATTTGCTATTAAAACAAGTAAAAATGATAATGGTATGTATAATGAAGGTCATATAAAAGAAAAATTAAAGCATGAAATCGTAAGTTTTACTGTATCTCTTTAATAGAGCACTGTAGCGTGTAAATAGATATATTTATTAAACTGCGTGTACGCAACATAAGAAAGAACACACAGACTAAAAAAAAGTACCAAATTATAATATTTGAATATCCAAGAGCAATATCTAAGTACCAAAGTATGGTATCCAATGAAAAAGAAAACTTGTGTTCCACGTACTTAGAAATGACAGGCAAAGAAACAGTTTCTTTATAACTACTTGGGAAAATTAAAACGACAAGCGCTAAAATTATTAACTTTAGGAGACTGTGCATATACTGATGTAATTCACATGTTAATCTCTTCCAACCTGTTGTATTGCCGCATTTATATTGTGGGTTGTTTTGCAACTCAGAAGGGATATTAGAATTGCATAAAATTGCAAAAACAGTTGTTACGATCACCAAAGAAATAGACGCGAATGTCAAAATACCCTGAATAAAGTCAAGATTTTTTCTTATTCCTAAAAAACATACAAATATAAAAATTATAACGCCAAACAAGGCTTTTCTCTTCTTATCTGTAAACATATTTATTTCCTGTGAAAAAATTATGATCTCAATTTCTTAAATTATTTTCTGATATAAAAACACAAACTACCTTTTAGTCTTTTTAGCATTTGCTTTTCTTTTAATAGCAATGTCTTCTATTGCATCCAGTTGCTTTTAATATTTTAGTTAACCTCGTCTATGATTTATCTATAGTTGATGATAGCTTTAAACACAGAGCTCCATAATCCCAAACTCTTGCTTGCATTTTGATACCCAAATCCACCTTTCAACAAAGCCCATCGCACTGGCAACCATTTCATAAAGATTAAAGAAAAGCTCTGTTATTTCAAAAGTACACGAAAGGGAATCATAACTGCCGCAACATTTTTTGCGCTGATGCTGGCTACTCATGTTTTAAAAAACAAATATTTTGAAATTCGCGTATCCTAAAATCCTTAATTTGTATTAATGGATTTATTTACTTTATAAATTTGATACTATAGAGCTATTTTAGCTTCTAGAAATATATTGTACATTAAAAAAACTTTTTAATCACTCTTTAAATGCATATCCAATCCAAAAATAATCAGCACTTTTCACTATTTTGCTACTTTTTAGAAATCTATTTTAAACTCTCCTATCATTAGTTCATGAAGAGTTTTGGTGCGTGAAAGAAGGTCTTTTTCAATCTCTTCACAATACTTAGAAAAATCTGTTGCTCTTGGAATGATTTTTTTAGACATGCTTTCTACGTTGCTCTGCAAAATGCGTTTTAAGGACTCTTTCAAAATCAATAAGGAAATACCTTTGAGTTCAGTTTGATAAGCTTGAGAAGAGGTATTATAGTCCATATATTTTTGCATGTGGAAGCTACCACAAGAGAACAAGCGAAAAGTATTAGAGATATCATCATTTGAAGCTTTTACAGCAATAAACCTGTGAAGCCATATGCAAGTCTCAAGTGCATTTTCTTCATTCGGTTTTTGTTTTTAATTTTCCATACGACACACTGCTTATTACTTTGGGTTGATTAAGATTTGTAAGGAAAGTTGATTGGCAAGCAGTTAAGGCTGAATTTAAAGACTGGGATTATAAAGCCCAAGGGCTGACAGAAGCCGGTGCAGCTCTCGTGGCATTGGCTGTCACGGCGGTTACGGGTGGAGCAGCCTCGGGCGCTGCCAGTGCCATTACCGGTGCTTT
>NZ_JBHIRW010000119.1:0-2299 GCF_042197445.1 Bartonella sp. AA1HLJMS
AACCGTTCTATCAACCTTCTCAAAGCCTATCGGCAAAAGTTGACCATCAGCACTGATCTGATAAAAGCCACCATCACCAGCAAAAAAAGCATCACTCCCACGACACGCTATAGAGGCTGCACTGCGGGATCCACGCTTGTCTTGAAGCTTTTGAAAAATAAAGGGGACTTTAGAGCCTAGCGTAAAACAACCAGCATAAATAGCAGAACGCAAAAAAACGAGGGGATTGCTCGATTCCGTTGCCCCTTGAACATATTCTCCATCATTAAAATTATGATAATAACAATCTTTATCACCTACCGTCCAATGAGTTGCATCATTCAAACCCGACCAATGGATGCGATTGGGATGATCTGTTAATTGCATCAAACAAACAAAATCACCCCAAACCTTCACCAATCCTGCTTTCGGGGGATTGCCTCCTAAATCTTCAAACCGTTCAGAGCTATGAGTATTAAAGACTTGTGGTTTATCATTTTTATTCACCGCAATAATAGTTTCACCAAATAATGCAAACGACCATTTATTCTCTTCATTTGCTTGATAGGTCACACCACTTTGACTTATGTCTTTCCAACCCTTCGTTTGACTATCATAACTGTAAAGCTTTTTGGCTCCTCCTACGATTATCTTAACACCATTGCCACTTCTAAAGGCTATGCACCCCAACGGCTTTTCTTCTAAAGCATGAGACACTACCACTGCATTAGGCATCGGAATATAACAGCCATCAGCCGGTAAAACATTCACAAGCGTATCCGTAAAGCTACCGTTGACGACCGAAACATCTGGTCTGTAATCAGCGATTGGAAAATAAACCATCTTAGAAATCCGTTGGTATTATTCTGGTCACGTTATGACGTTGAGACGTCTCTGCACGCAATTCATGCAACTGTTCGTTAAAGTCATTGTAAGCTGCCGTTGCACAATCGGGGTCTTTCAAGATATTCTTGTACAGTTCATATTTTGCACGCGCTTTAATCAAATCAAACGCGTGCACAAACCATGGATGCTCCTCATCAACACTCTCTATCTCTGATAAACGCAATGGAGAGAGAATGAGTTGAATCTGATAGGCTTTATCCGGCGTGGGATAAAGATGTAATTTCCTATCAAAATAACTGTAACAAACCGGCGTTCCTTGCTGCTCTGATGATAACAAAGGCTCTAAAGAAACATGGTCCTTACATTCCAAGGCAAACTTATGATGTTGATCAGAACTCAGATAACACATTGATTTATAATGATAATATAGCGTTATTCATATTGAATTAGAATCCCGAATAACGTAAGATTCTCTCATTTCAAATCTGTTTATCTTGAATCAACTAAAACCACTCATTTGTACATAACAAGTGGGATGAGTGTATGGATAAAATTTGTATAAGAAAGGACTAAAAATGGCTCTTATGAACCGTCTTAATGCAAGGGCTGTCGCAACATTGGGAGCTGGCAAATATAATGATGGTGCCGGCTTGTTACTTCATAAGCGTAAAGATGGTGGTGCTCAATGGATTTACCGTTTTACCATTCATGGTCGGCGCCGTGAAATGGGCTTGGGTGCCTTGAGAGATGTCTCTTTAAAACAAGCCCGTGAATTGGCAACTGGGTGGCGCTCTGTTCTTCGTGAAGGTCGTGACCCCATTAAAGAACGCAATAAACAAAAGCGTGAGGCAATAAGTAATCTCCATTATTTAAAAGATATCGCGTTGGATGCTTTTGAAAGCCGTAAAGCTGAACTAAAAGGAGATGGTAAAGATGGGCGTTGGTTTTTACCCTTAAAACTCCATATTCTCCCCAAATTAGGTTGCCTCCCCGTTTCAGAGATTACACAAACAGAGATACGCAATACACTTGCTCCCATTTGGCATACAAAAGCAGCAACAGCTGATAAAGCTCTTACCCGCCTTAATATTTGTCTCAAACATGCGGCTGCTTTGGGTTTGGATGTTGATTTACAAGCAACAGAAAAAGCACGCGCTCTCTTAGGTAAACAACGCCATAAAACGCAAAATTTTCCAGCTATGGATTGGAGAGATGTCCCTGCCTTTTATAAAACACTTTGCGAAGCATCAACCTTAACACAACTGGCTTTGCGTTTGCTTATTTTGACAGGCGTTCGTACCAACCCTTTGTGTCATATTCATAAAGATCAAATTGATGGCGATATCTGGACAATCCCTGCTGAAAATATGAAAGGTCGACGTGATACTACAGAAGAGTTTCGCGTGCCTTTATCAACTGAAGCATTAGACATTTTAAAACAAGCACGATTGCTTTCTCGTAATGATTTCTTTTT
>NZ_JBHIRW010000120.1:0-2248 GCF_042197445.1 Bartonella sp. AA1HLJMS
TCAGCAGAAACCCATTACCATGATGAACAGGGTGATGCCACCATGCATCATAAATCAGAAGTCAACTCTGGAGGCTCGACGACACTTGCCTCTGGAAAAGATTTGAATATTTTAGGCTCTGATGTTCAAACAAAGGATAAACTTCTCTTGCAAGCTGAGAGGAATATTTCGATTGATGCCACACGCAACAGTATGGACAATCAGAATGGGAGTGAAACCTCCCATGTTGCCTTGCACAATGGCTCTCATCTAAGTTCTGGAAAGAATATGGATATCATATCGGGGCACGATATCCATGTCTCTGCTTCCGATATAGATGCCAAGGGCAAGGTGGGGCTGAAAGCCAGTAACGATATTTTAATCAACAATGCAGAAGATAGCTTAAATTATGAGATGTCTGATCACAAAGAGGATGGAATATTTAGTGAGAGAGTCCATAATAATGTTGAGGCTACCCAAGTCGTGAGCTCAAGTATAACAGGCGGTGAAGGGATAGCCTTTGAATCTGGCAACGATACAAAAATCATTGGGTCGATGCTTCTTGCTGGAAAAAAAGAGGAAACACCAGATCAAGCAAAAGCGGATATTTCTATTCATTCTGGTGGGAATATTCTTATAAAAGGCGCTCAAGAACACTACGACCAGCAATACCAATCGTCTTCAAGTAGCTTTTTGCATGAGGAATCGTCCGATAGTTCTCAATCGCATACCACAACGGTCTCCTCTATCCTTGGGGCGACGGGCAACATCGTGTTAGACGCACAAGGAGAAGCCAAGATTTCTGCTTCTCATCTGCTTTCCGGTCAAAATATCAATGTGAGTGGAGAAAGTGTGACGATTGATGGTATGACAGATCACCATAGCAGCTACTCAGAAGAACATGCATCTGGTTTGGGCGCGGGTTCAGGCAAGGACTTTTTATCGATATATGGGAGTGAGACAAAGACAGAAAATGAAGAAAGTTTTGAACATCAAGGCTCTTCTCTCAATGCGAATGGCACTATCAACATCACTGCTAAGAAAAAAGATGTGACAATTGTTGGCTCTGATCTTGCAGGTGAGAATATTAACCTTTCGGCAGCTCGTGATGTCAATGTGCTTGTGGGTCATAATAGCCATAAGTCAAATTCTGAAGAAAAGCGTTCAGGTTTTGGTTTTCAGTTTGGAAACAGCAGCAGCAGTGTTTCTGTAGGAGTTGGGGTTGAGAGCACGAAAGACACCAGCGATCAATGGGAAACCACTTCCACACAATCACACATCACGGCACGCCAAGATGTGCGGATCAGTGCGAACAATGATGTGACCTTGCAAGCAGCCGATGTTTCAGCAGGTCGTGATGTGAGTGTTGATGCCGGTAATAATATCACGCTTTCGGAAAGCCAAGATATCTCTAAGACACAAAAAAAACATGAAAATTTCTTTGCTGGTGTTACAGGTTCTGTCAATGTTGGCATTCTTAGTACCATACAAGATATAAAGGATGCAGGAAAACGTTTTGGTCATGGGGATACAAAACACAAAATCGGCAATGGCATCATTCTTGGTCTAAAAGGCAAAGATCTCTATAACAAAGGCAAAGATCTCTATAATGGGATAAAGAGCGGATCAACAAAAGATTCCCTTCTCAAAATGGTGGATATTTCTACCAGTGTTACCGTAGGCTTTAAGACTGAAAAGGAAGAGAAGTCTTCTCAGACATCTACTGCTGTAACCAATAGCATAGAAGCTGGGCGTTCTGTCAATATGAAAGCCCACAAAGGCAGCATCCATGGTGTTGGAGCCGACGTTATTGCCGGTACCAATCCTGTTTATGCGCTGGGCAATGATCCGCAGAGCGGGAATATCAACTTGGATGCAGGACAGCACATTACCTTTGAAAGTGCGCAAAACACGCAAAGCACACAAAACCATAACCAAAGCGCTTCAATGAATATCGGAGCCAGTTATGGTACCGGTGGCGCAGAGGGAACAGGCAATGCCTCCTTTAGTCAAGGAGAAGGCTCCAGTGAGGCGGTTCAACAAAAGAACGCCCATATTATAGGCACGGGCGCGGTTCACACCAACAGTGGGGGAAACACCACATTGGCAGGAGCAGTGGTTTCTGGAGAGCGTGTAAAAATGGAAGTAGGAGGTGATTTTACCGTTGTCAGCCGCAGTGATACGGGACAAAGTTCCAGCAAAAAAAACTCTGTTTCTGTTGGGGTTAAAGGCAATGGAAAGCCTGATGGTGCATCAATAAACGTCTCTT
>NZ_JBHIRW010000121.1:0-2229 GCF_042197445.1 Bartonella sp. AA1HLJMS
CCTTCTTAATGGTTTTTTTTGCACTCATTGGTTTGTATCTTTGTGTTCTATCCATTCAAATTGTTTATCATTACCCACATAAAACATTATCTCTTGAAAAGAATAAAAAAATAAAGAATCCTTTTCTTTCTTCTTTAAAAACAATAATACATAATCGTTCTATTGCTTATTTGCTGGTCACGGCTTTGCTTTGTACATTCCTCATGGGAATTTTCATCACCACCACAACACTTCTCAGTAAATTTGACAGAAATCTCGCCCCTTATAGTGGAATTTTCTTTTCAATTGTTGGCATCAGTATTTGTATCTGGCAAGGAATAATCAATAAACATCTCAGCCTTTCTGATAAATCAACTTTCTACCTATTATGGCTTATGGGAAGTTTCGCTGCATTTTTCCTCATGGGTGGCGTCTTTACCGCTGTGACTGCGTTAATTGCCTACAGTGTCTATGAATCTGTCATGGTTCCAGAAATATACTATCAAGCAGGGAAAACAACTACATCCCTCTCTGCCAGTGTTCTTTTTAGTTATATTCTTGTTATTTCAAATATTGGCCAAGCTGCCGGCTCATGGACAAGTGGATGGATCATCAGCCATTTCAACAATCACATCGCTTTCACCTTTTGCATGATTGTTGGTATCTCCGCCTTTGCTTCTTGCCTTTGCCTCATGCAAACTAAAAAAAATAAGGAACTTCAATGTCACATATAATTTTTGCTACTGGGGGCACAACAAGGGTGCCCAAAACACTTCGTCATAAATGGCTCAATTATGAGTTTGTAACACACTCTGCGGCAAAGAAGCTCGAAACTGTCTTTAAAGATTGCTCTGTAAACGCCGTTGCAAATTGTCTCACAGCTGGAGGATTATGGGGGGGATTTTTATTTGCACATGAAATTTGTAGACTGCTCAAAGTAACATATTATCCATTTGCCTCTATGGTTGATCTTGAGACTTTGAGTTCAGCTATCGAAGAATTTTCTATCGATACCATCATATGCCTGCCAAGTTTTGCGGATAAACTTATTACAATATCTCGGAAGCAAAAATTAAAAACTCTAAAAAACCTATTCTATCTTGGAGAAGCCTTTCAAGCTGAATCTGTGTCGAAAATAAAAGACATAATCCTTGAATTAGATATTAAACCTCTTAGCTTTACCACCCAAGAAACTGGTCCAATAGGATTCCAGTGTTCCAAGATTGATGGTGACATTTATCATCTTTATGATCACATTCAAGTAAAGTCAAATCCTGAAAATGATGAATTAATTGTCTCTGTTTTTTATCCTGAAGATGCACCATTACTTGAACACGCCACAGGTGATGTTGTTCATATTGCATATGATCAATCATGCGATTGTGGCTATCATGGCCATACCTTACACCTGAAAGGAAGAACACCAACTTTTTATAATATTATGGGAACTTCAATTTCTGTACACGATTTTACAAATGTCTTAAATCTTCAAGGTTGCACTCTCTCGGCTACAGATATTCAACTCATTATAATCAATCAATTTGAGAACGGTGTTGGCGTTTTATTGTTTATTGATTCACGTTACGATATTGAGAGAAATGCCCTTTTATCATCCCTCTCATCCTCTTATCTGATAAAAGACATTATCAATAAATCACAATTTTTCCATGTTTGCTTTATGCAGAAATCTCAATTTATTCACTCCTCAATCTCTGAAAAAATAAAATCCTTTTTTCAAACGACTGAATATCCTATAGTGCTTGATGGTGATTTAGTAGAAATTAAATAAGATAAGATTATAAACTTCATCGATAAGTTCTTCATTATCACTGGAACCTTATACGTTTTTTTTTCCTTGCTCTTAGCGCAATAAGCCTTTCCATAAAAGCATTTCGAATAAAATAAAACACGACCTTTAAAGTAATTTGCACAAAAGTATATTTAAGGTAGGGTAAGAAATCATCCGATTTGTAGCTCCTTATACAGAGGATAGGGATATGTGCCCTTGCGCATAGACATGTGATTAAGTTCAAGGAAAAGTAAAAGCGTAAAAGAAAGCAGCTCCTCTTTTAGTTTATTCGAACCTTTTAAGTACAAAAATTACAGAGCTTAAATTTTAGTTGAACAACCCTTATTGTAAGGGTTAGGCTGTTAGTTGTAAGGTATTATCTCAACTAAGAAGAGTTTTTAGATTTATTGTTTTAGAGAGAAGAAAGCATTCTCTACCTGCCTCTGCCTACTACTGCTTCA
>NZ_JBHIRW010000122.1:0-2222 GCF_042197445.1 Bartonella sp. AA1HLJMS
CTGAATCTCCAAAATCCGTTAAAACTGCTAGAATCTTTGTAATATTTGGAATTTCATCTTGAAGTTTTAAAATCAAAAGCTTTTTCTACTATGCTCATGATGTCAACCAAGTCACTACAGTCTTTGTCATCTACGTATTCACAATTGACAAACTGAGACAACGCTATCCACAAATCACATAAAAAGTCGATACTGGTATTCATTGCACACCCCCAAAGATTTGTTCTCTCAAACAAGCCAATCCTCTGGATGTGATTTTTGTTGAAGGGAGTACCTTTTCTGTACCATCTGGTCTTTGGATAGTGATAGCAGGACAGTCCATGAAACCTTTTTTGATTTTATCCTGATAAGGTAACAGAGACGCCCCTAGAGCCCGTCGATACACCCAGTCATGTTTACGCAAGTAATCTGTTAAATCTTTTGGTCGTACCTCTAACATCTTTGCTGCTTCAATAAGACCGAACAAACCATCAGAGCGTTTTAAACCATCCAAAGCTTCTGCTTTCGGTTTGAGTGTACTCACCTCATTTCTCAAATCTTCTAATTGATTGATACTCTCTAAAAGGAGTTGCTTAATCGTAAGAGGGTTTTCCAAAGCATTGGCAAGATCCATTTGTGGAACAGCTACCTGCTTTTCTAATTCTTGCCAATGGTCAATGATTTTAGCTCGTAAGGCAGTGTTGTAACCAGAAACAAGGATTAAACATTCACGCTTGGGGAGGTTATAACAGTTTTGAGGCTTTCCCTGCTTGTCTAAATAGGTGGCTTCAAATTTGAATTCACCTCTTTTCTCTCCTAATTCAGTTAACATATTTCTTATATCACGCATAACATTGCTATGTTGTTTTCCACATAACTCAGCAATCTCACGGCTAGACATAGTCTGAGTGGTCGCAATATTAGCAGTGCTTTCTTTAATTTCTATAAGTGTGTTCATTATGAACTCCTATCGATTATAGGTTTTCTATTGACACTCTAGAAGAGTGCCGGGTGCTAGAAAACACGGTCGATAGTCCGTCGCTATGTTTTTCCCAAAAAGGTATTTTATGGCATAGCCACACCCGACAGGACTACTATATGCTACGCGCATATAGTGAGTCAAAGCCTTTAATGTGCGGAAGAAAGATTGTTTCGGTAATCTATCCGCTATCGATTTAAGGTGTTTTCTAGGCACCTGATTCGACAATAGACATACTGATAGTATTTTATCAAATAAAAAATTAAAAAATCGGCGCTTATAAACTATATCGATTTCATCAGTCAGTTTGTATTTCTTTTTTATCATAATAACCTCCTCTTAATGCATGCTTTGTCTTTTAAGCTCTTGAGACAGCACACCAATTCCTTTTGCTGTGACTTTTGCGCAAGGAATGACTTTTTCTATTCCACTTGCGGTTTGAAGTGTGATGGTTGGACAATCCATAAGTTTCTTTTGGATTTTGTCTTGATAAGGAAGCAAATTTCCACCTGCTGCTCGTCTGTAAACCCAACCTTTTTTCTGTAAGAAGAGAATGAACTGTTTTGGTTGCATCTCGAGTATTTTAGCGGCTTCTGTAAGACTGAAGAGTCCATTATGACGCTGTAAGCTTTCAAGAGCCATTGCCTTTGGTTTTAAATTTGCAATAATGTTATCTTTTTGTTCATTTTCATTTTTGAGATACGTTAAAACACCAAGCATAACTTGAGGACTTGAATAGTCGATTTGTGGTGTTACTACTTGCTTTACACGCTTTTCACATTCGATAAAGTATAAACGGGCTTTTCTCCCTTTTTGATTGTTCTCAAGCATAGAAAGTTCTTTGGCTCTATCGAGTGTGAGATAGTAGTTAATCGCGATAACAGCCCTAGATTTTGCGCTCGCCAAATTTGGCGACCGCAAATCTTGTGTTTTTACAAAGTCTTGTCCTTCTATAAAATTGTATCTGGTAATACGGTCCTTAATCCAATTGGAAAAGTCACGTTTTGCCTCTAAGAATGCATGCAGATCACGTGCATTTACTGTCTGAACAATTTCCTTATCAATGGCTTGTTCTTTAATCTCTATGAGAGTATTCATGATGAACTCCTAAAGTTTCGCATCATCACCCCCTTAATTAAGAAAAACATAAGTTTTGGTATAATATTCTGCCATAGTTTCTATGGCGCTCTGCTTGAGCAATTTTCCTTGCTGCGTGAATTTTGAAGTAATGATTATCGGTTTTATCTGTTTCTATTTCAGATTT
>NZ_JBHIRW010000123.1:0-2190 GCF_042197445.1 Bartonella sp. AA1HLJMS
AACAACAAAACCATCTTAAAGAAGAGAGTAGAATTTATAATTGATTTTTTCCCCTATTCTTGAGGATCAAGCCATTTTCAGTCTATTTTTTTAATCTTGGCTATTATTCTTGATTTTTCGAGCCCTTTATTTTGCTCTGGTAAGAAAGGTGTGAAAGCGTCTCAATCATGGCGCTTTCACATCTTTTAAATAAGAGTGCTTTTCTTCAACAGGAAAGTACAACACTAATCAATTTTTATATCCATAAATGCGATTTTACCATCTTTAATATAAGTAATATCAGGAGCATGTTTTACCCCTTCTGCTTCAAACACGAACTGTTCATCACTCACCCCTTCAAACCCTTGTTCCCTTAATTCTTGTTTTTTCTTCTCAACTAATTTTTTATGAAAATCTCGTTTTTGATTACACAAATTAAGGTTTCTATCTCTAAAAAGCTGATAGTCCATGGCTATAGACCACTTCTCAGCAACCCGTTCCAGTAGATCGTAACTGAACTTTCCTTCCCTTTTCACTTCTTGAGCAATCACCATCGCGCGTTCCAAATAGACTTTTTCAATGGTTTCATCAAAGCCAAGCTGGTCCCCTGCCGTAAAACTTTCATCATAAGAAGCTAAAGTCTCAACATCGCCCAGCAAGGCAAGAGCAGCAAGATGCAGCAAAGCATAAGGTGCGAACTCTACGTCTCCATCCGTTGCCCATGATAAAGAATCTTTTTCCCAAGGGGGAATACCATATTGAGAGCGAAACATTTCATGCAAAGAATCATCTTCCATTGTCCATTTTAAAGTTTTATCGAGTGCTTTCTTTAAAAGCTGAGCGCTCACTTTTTCTTCAAAAATTTCCAATCCATTGGGTACAAAATTCATAAATACCGTTGGCACAACCCCAGAATTATGAGGATTAATCGTCTGACAAGCCGCCGCAAAAATACCGCTCATAATTAAAAGTCCGCGATCAAAAGGCGAAAACTCTTCCACTCGTTTCTCGTTATAAAGAAACTGCACTTCGCGATCTGGTAAAAAGAGGGTTGCCAAATAATCTCCCTTTCCCTCGATTTCCACCGACCATCCCAAGCTTTTTAAAAGCCCTGTTGCACTTTCTATCGTGAGAATTTCATCATCATCATAATCGGCAGAGAACTCTTTTTCCTTTAGTTGCAAACGCCTCTCCTGCAGCACGGCTTCATCTTTCCAAAACTGCTGCGTTGCAAGATCATTTTCTTGAAGCACTCTTTCCAGCTCGCCTTTCACTTGGAAATTCATTTTCATCCGTTTGAAGACAGAGGTATAAAGAGCTAAAACAAGCATGATAATGATCATGCAAATAACAATCATCACCCAAAACAGGGGATCTAATAGAAATACGGCTATAGGATCACTGTTCATTTTTCCCCTCTCAGTCTTTACAAAGCCCGTGCGACAGAGAGCTTATGTGCTCTCGCACAGAGATTGCTTCTTCTAGTTTCTGAATATTTTTGTACAACTCACCCGTCACTTTGGTGCGAAGCCGTAACATCACCGGAATCAAGAAAAGTGCACAAACCGTTATGATGTCCGTTGTTTTAAAGAGAACGGCATGCACAACATATTGCCACCCTGTCAGCTGCCAATTCAATACACCTGGTATTTCTAGAACCATTTTCCACATGATAATGAGAACCGCAATAGCAAAGATAATTTTATAATCCTTTGCTGAGAGCAACACGTGCTGGAGCGAAAAAGAATGCGCTCCTTTATGCGTTTCTTGCTCTGATGTCCAATTTTGCTCCTTCATGTATTCCCCTCTCACTCTTGATGAAAAGACCCGTGTGACAGAGAGCTTATTTGCTCTCACACAGAGATTGCTTCTTCTCGTTTCTAGATCTTTTTTTCCAATTTACGCATTATGATGATGCAAAACCCAAATATCACCGAAATCAAGAAAAGTACACAGGCCGTTATGGCTTACGTCATAATAAAAATAATAATATTCCTGCTACCTTGCCACCCTCTTACCTTCCTCACATTGCAAACAATAAAGATTTTCAAACCACACCAATCTGTAAACAATAGTCACAATTCAGCTTTTTCTTCCTAAAAATTCTCCTATTTTCAAGAAAATGACCCTGCATCCCCACTTCAATAGGATTCATTTCAAAGCTTGAATGAACAAGGCTCCTAAAAATACGAAAACAACCCATATACCGCG
>NZ_JBHIRW010000124.1:0-2187 GCF_042197445.1 Bartonella sp. AA1HLJMS
CGCGGTATATGGGTTGTTTTCGTATTTTTAGGAGCCTTGTTCATTCAAGCTTTGAAATGAATCCTATTGAAGTGGGGTTGCAGGGTGATTTTCTTGAAAATAGGAGAATTTTTGGGAAGAAAAAGCTGAATTGTGACTATTGTTTATAGATTGGTACGGTTTGAAAATCTTTATTGTTTGCAATGTGAGGAAGGTAAGAGGGTGGCAAGGTAGCAGGAATATTATAATTTTTATTATGACGCAAACCATAATGGTCTGTGTACTTTTCTTTATTCCGGTGGTATTTGGGTTTTGCATCATCATAATGCGTAAATTGGAAAAAAATCCAGAAACGAGAAGAGGCAATCTCTGTGTGATAGCAAATAAGCTCTCTGTCGCACGGGTCTTTTCAAAGAGAGAGGGGAATACATGAAGGAGCAAAATTGGGCATCAGAGCAAGAAACGCATAAAGGAGTGCATTCTTTTTCGCTCCAGCACGTGTTGCTCTCAGCAAAGGATTATAAAATTATCTTTGCTATTGCTGTTCTCATTATCATGTGGAGAATGGTTCTAGAAATACCAGGTGTATTAAATTGGCAGCTGACAGGGTGGCAATATGTTGTGCATGCCGTTCTCTTTAAAACAACGGTCGCCATAACGGTCTGTGTCATTATTTTTATTCCGGTTATGTTACGGCTTCGCACCAAAGTGACGGGTGAGTTGCAAAAAAATATTCAGAAACTAGAAGAAGCAATCTCTGTAGGAGAGCACATAAGCTCTCTGTCGCACGGGTTGTGTAAATAGTGAGGGGGGAACATGAACTTTGATCCTATAGCCGTATTTCTATTAGATCCCGAGTTCTGGGTATTTATTGTTATTTGCATGATCATTATCATGCTTGTTTTAGCTCTTTATACCTCTGTCTTTAAACGGATGAAAATGAATTTCCAAGTGAAAGGCGAGCTGGAAAGAGTGCTTCAAGAAAATGATCTTGCAACGCAGCAGTTTTGGAAAGATGAAGCCGTGCTGCAGGAGAGGCGTTTGCAACTAAAGGAAAAGGAAAAAGAACCCTTTGTCGGTTATGATGATGATGAAATTCTCACGATAGAAAGTGCAACAGCGCTTTTAAAAAGCTTGGGGTGGTCTGTGGACATCGAGGGAAAAGGAGATTATTTGGCAACCCTCTTTTTACCCGATCGTGAAGTGCAGTTTCTTTATAACGAAAAACACGTGGAAGAATTTTCCCCGTTTGATCGCGGGCTTTTAATTATGAGCGGTATTTTTGCGGCGGCTTGTCAGACGATTAATCCGCATAATTCTGGGATTTTGCCAACAGTATTTATAAATTTTGTGTCCAATGGATTGGAAATTTTTGAAGAAAAAGTGAGCGTCCAGCTTTTAAAGAAAGCTCTCGATAAAACTTTAAAATGGACAATGGAAGATGATTCTTTGCTTGAAATGTTTCGCTCTCAATATAGTATTCCCCCTTGGGAAAAAGACTCTTTATCATGGGCACCGGATGCTGACGTAGAGTTTGCACCTTATGCTTTGCTGCATCTTGCTGCTCTTGCCTTACTTGGCGATGTTGAGACTTTAGCTTCTTATGACGAAAGTTTTACGGCAGGGGAGAAGCTTGGCTTTGATGAAACCATTGAAAAAGTCCATTTGGAACGCGCGATGGTGATCGCTCAAGAAGTGAAAAAGGAAGGAAAGTTCAGTTACGATCTACTGGAACGGGTTGCTGAGAAGTGGTCTATAGCCATGGACTATCAGTTTTTCAGAGTGAGACCCCCTGATACGTGTAATCAAAAACGAGATTTTCATAAAAAAATAGTCGAGGAGAAAAAACAAGAATTAAGGGAACAAGGATATATTGTGAGTGATGAACCATGCGTCTTTGCAGCAGAAGGGGTAAAACATTCTCCTGATATTACTTATATTAAAGATGGTAAAATCGCATTTATGGATATAAAAATTGATTAGTGTTGTACTCTCCTGTTGAAGGAAAGCACTCTTATTTAAAAGATGTGAAAGCGCCATGATTGAGACGCTTTCACACCTTTCTTACCAGAGCCAAATAAAGGGTTCGAAAAATCAAGAATAATAGCCAAGATTTTAAAAAATAGACTGGAAATGGCTTGATCCTCAAGAATAGGGGAAAAAATCAATTATAAATTCTACTCTCTTCTTTAAGATGGTTTTGTTGTT
>NZ_JBHIRW010000125.1:0-2158 GCF_042197445.1 Bartonella sp. AA1HLJMS
TGATGAACGTTTAGAAAAAGACAGCAATGTATCTGATCTCTCTCATGAAGGTTTGTTTCGTAAGCTTGTGAGCTGGTACAAAGAAGATGTGGAGCATGTGAACAAATGGCGTGAACATGCGCGGGAGGATTTTGGTTTTTACAATGGTGATCAATGGAATGAAGAAGATTTATCGGCGTTAAAAAAGCAACGCCGCCCCGTTATGACTTTTAATCGTATTGCTCCGCTTGTGAATGCTGTTGTGGGTTCAGAACGCAACAATAAGCGAGAAGTGCAATTCATTCCTCGTCAAATAGGGAAGGCATTGCCAAGTGAATTGCTTACAGGAGCAGCAGAATGGTTTCGCGACATGGCACATGCTGAATATGCAGATAGTGATGCTTTCCAAGATGCTGTCATTTGTGGAATGGGGTGGACTGATACCCGCCTTGATTATGAGAACAGCCTCGATGGTGAACCGGTCATTACGCGTTTAGATCCTTTAAAAATGGTCTGGGATAGTGCGGCAGTGCAACCGAATTTAACCGATGCACAACGTTTGTGGTATGTAGACCGCAAGCCGTTAGAAGTAGCTAAGCAGATGTTTCCCAAATCTCATTGGACAGAGCTGAGTGCAGATTGGGCAAGGGATGGGAGCTCTCATGAAGGTGTTCACCATAATGATCTTGATTATTACAGTGATGAAGGGAGCATTGATGTTGAAAACGGTCGTCGGATGGTCACGCTTGTTGAAGGACATTATAAACAAAAATACAATAAAGTCAATAGTTTGTTTGTAATTATTTTATAAGAATCCACTTAAGAATCCACACTTTTATACGTGATTCATTTGACTATTTTTTATATAAGATTGCCATGCATGAATAGATCCAAAAAAGCTAATCATAAAGAAGTTTAAGAAGAAAAAACAACTTCAAAATGTCCTTCAAGCGTTTTAACTTCTTTCGGATTAACAATAATCTTGATATCGTTTCCCAATTTTGCCAAACACTCAAGCATTTTCATTTCACTAATTCCTCGAAATTCTCCACTTAAGAGTTTAGACAGTTTTGGTTGAGTCATTTTCAAAAGTTGACTAGCCTGTTTTTGTGTTAAGTTCTTTTCTTTCAGAATTTGACTAATCTTATGAGCAAGTTGCGCTTTGATAAGCATCTCTCTGGAATCTGAAAAGCCAAGATCCGCATAAACATTGGAACTACCGTGAAAAACATTGATCATTTTAATTCCCTTCTAATTGTTCTGCTAACTTGAGACGTTCTTTAATCAGATTAATGTCTGGTTTTGCTGTTGCAATGCCACGGGTCGATTTTTTCTGAAAACAATGCAACACATAAAGAGATTTTTTATATTGTATCGTATAAACAGCGCGATAAGTTCCTTGAATATCGCGTTCAATAATTTCTAGAACATTGGCAGATCCAAACCCCTTGAGAACCTTAACATTTTCTCCTCTATCTCCTATCTGAGCAAGATAAAGAGCATAACCAATCCTTTGTTGAATAAGATCAGGAAGACTTTTTATATCTTTGAGTGAAGAACCAAGCCATATGATACGTTTTATTTTACTCATGATTATTAATATACCCATATGGGTATATTTTCAAGTGGTTATTCTAATTTTGTGATTTTTTAATAACTATTATTAATAAAATTGACTTGATAAAAATGGTAACAAAAAACCATAATTGTTTATTTATCTTATGAAAAGCTGCTTTGTAAAAACCAACGCTTCCAAATGTAAAAAGAACGTTTTTTGCAGATATTTATTGAATATGCATTTGCTTTTGATTGGATTGATAAAGCTACCGAGCGTTTTGATTTGTTTGATACGTTTAATAGCCATAACAAGCGTTTATAGGCTCTCTCATTCAAATGAGTGATTAAAGATCATATGCATCATTTACGTTCCTTTTGATAAGTTTTCATATCTCTCATAGAGCGCTTGCAATATGATACGTTTTGTATATATGCATTCATTACTCCATTGTGGATGATTCATTTTAATCAATAAAAAACGCTATTTGAAAGCCGCGTCATATCATTTGGCACGGCTTTTTTTATTTTACTCTCTCTTTTATGAGATGTTTATAGCAATGCATTTTATATGCGTTTATAACCATAAAGAAGGCACGTCCCCCATGTCTCTTTTTATTCTGTT
>NZ_JBHIRW010000126.1:0-2145 GCF_042197445.1 Bartonella sp. AA1HLJMS
AATGATATTGGTTCTGCGATAACAGCTTTCAAAAATGATCCTTCTTACTATCGCACCACTTTAAAAAATCTTGGTGAGCGCCTGTCTGATCGTGTAGAAGATCTCACGACAAAATTTGATCGAAGTGATATCATCAACGCGCTCATAAAAGATGGCATGTCCCGTTCGGATGCACAAACAGCAGCCAACCATGCTGTTCAACTCTATCAAAGCGCAGAAGAAAAGACCGAAAAAGCCATCAAAGTCCTTGAAGAACGGGCAGAAACACTTTCAGACAATCTTGAGGATACGATCAAGGGAGCAAAAAACACTGCGACTAAAGCCACAAAAACAGCCTCCAATATGGGGTGGTGGGGCTTTTTAGGAAGTCTGGTAGGCGCCATTATTTCCAGTGTTTTTGGCTATTATGGTTATAGAAGCCGTAAAGACACTTTCATGCTTTAAAACGTCTACCTGTCTACCTTTAAAGCAAATACATAAAAAGCTGCACTATGCGTGCAGCTTTTTTTGTAAATTCTTCTTAATCACTCTAAAATTCAGCCCTCTTATTTAAAATGCTCTTTGCAATCAACATAACATTTGACAAAAAATAAAATCTATACTAAGAGGAAATAAGTGGTAATTTTTTTATTTTGGTTATCATTGTTTTTTTATCAACTATAAGGGGGGAAATACATGAATATTTCACTTAATGAAGTAAAAGATGCTGTTGAATTGACTGCTGACGAAGTTGTGCCAACTGCAATGCTTACTAAGTATGCACAGCGTAACGATATTCAAATTTGTCAAAATGAGCTTGATGTGAATGGTTCGTTAGAAGTTTAATAATGTATTGTTGATACAGATCTATTTACATATCCAACTTTAAAAATTAAGCTTATTTAATAGCATGTTTCAGTTATTTTCAGAGAGCTTTTCTCAAAAAATTTGGGCTAAGCAAGCAGCTGAATTATCAATTTCACACATCCCTTTCGATGAAAGGGATGTTTTGAATGCTTTAAGACAATACGCTCTACATCCTCATAAACTCTTAGCTCTTAATCCTAAATCCGAAGTAGTAACAGTGGTTAATGGAGTGCGGAGTCCACGTCCTCTTTCAAACTTTCTTGTTTTAGATACGGATAGAACTATAGAAGAATATACTGCCCGCGTTGACCAATATGCCGAAGGACAAGAATGGGCGGTCATGTATTATGGATTATACGCTGCAACCCCTGTTCTATGGGATGTGGCAAAACAATTTGCAGATCAATTAGCTCATTCTTTAGGTTTTAGGCCTGGTGGACGCGTAGATATTGACTGCTTCATTGGCCGGTATTCTTCTACCCATGTTGGGATCCATGTAGATCACGCTCATAATTTTGGTTTTACTCTACAAGATGGCAAAACAATGTTTGCATGGCCCAGTACACGAGAAGACCTCCAAGGGCTAAAATATCCTGAATATGAAGCGCATAAATTAACAGCAATTGCGCTGCAAAACCGTACAGACCGTGTTGCCTACTTTCCCCATGATGCTTTCCACGTTGCTGAAACTGGAAA
The DNA here is from genome assembly GCF_042197445.1 of Bartonella sp. AA1HLJMS. Lineage (NCBI taxonomy): Bacteria > Pseudomonadati > Pseudomonadota > Alphaproteobacteria > Hyphomicrobiales > Bartonellaceae > Bartonella > Bartonella sp. AA1HLJMS. The sequence continues at coordinate 1,543 of NZ_JBHIRW010000126.1, forward strand.
AAATATCGCGGCAAATATCAATATTGCTTTTTGGGAAACAGCACACGATGCACAACATCATAAAAATTATGTCACGCATTTACTCCATCTTGATGATCGAACGCGACATGATATCCGCGCATCAGGAAGAGCAAATTTAAACCCTGATAATGCTTTTCAACACTCTGCACTAAACTCCGCCATCGCAAATGGTACCTTAAAACGCCATATGCTGGTTTCTCAATTAATTTGTGATACAAGTTCACGTTTATGCATCGGTCGCCCCCTTGTTGACGTCTCCGAAATTGAAAATGAAATCACTCTTCGCCCACCTGCAACCCTGCAATGGGTGCCCTTAACTGAAACAAAAGAACTGCTCATCGCAGCAAATGGGCATTGCGCCAGTTTTGAGTATAGCTCTCATCTAGAACATTTCCTTTCTCAACTTTCATCAGGAAAAAAATTAGATCTAGCAAAATTAAATGATAAACCACATGACACAGCACAGAAGGAAATTTTAAAAGCTGTAAAAGCTTTAGCATGTTGGGGAGCATTGTGACAAAGAAAAAATCCATGATTTTTACCCAAATGGGGCTTTTCCTTGTTTTGGGCTTTAGCAGCTTT
>NZ_JBHIRW010000127.1:0-2115 GCF_042197445.1 Bartonella sp. AA1HLJMS
TATCCTTGGGATTTGGCAAATTTTCCGTGGTGTTCGGTCAAAAAACATGAACGCGATATACTCATGGCAGAGTGGTTCCAAAATCGTCCCCTTTATTTGGCTTTAAGAGACGAAAACAATACTCTGATTGGGTATCGCCGATGCAACATTGTCCAGCCTGTAGAGCAGGTTTTAGAGGGTGTTTACAACCATTGTGGCAACAGATTTAACCCTTCTACAACAGGCACTCTGTTGTTTCTTGCAGCCCGCACAGATTTTGAAGATGTTGAGGACAAACAAGCCGCCGCTGTTTCCCTTCTCGTTCATGGCTGTCTTGCACAACAAACCCCTCTTGGCAAACTTTGGTTAGGGGCTGATGAGCTAAATGGCGGTGTAGAGATACTCAAAACGCCTATCAATATTCCTTTGCGTGCCGATGTTCGCGAACAATTCAAGATTTTATTGAGGTTTTAATATGAAGCATGAAAGTGGTTTACCCTTTGCAATTGACAGATCTCGCGGCAAAGAGGAACAACAAAGTGTTGTCTTTTATGGCACGCGTCCCTTTATTCAAAGTGGTGAACTGAATGAAGTTCAAACCATTATAAGGGGACGGCATGACCGATTGGGGCGCCTTGTGGCACAAGAAGGAGACCGCGTTGAACGGGCTGATGCTTTTGTCAACAAAGAGACAAGGACCGTCACTTTAACGGATGGCAAGATTTATATCGCAGGCGATATTTTCCCCGTTGCACCCGCTGTACTCAACAATGTTGCTATGATTGGGCGCTTGGAAATTGGTGTGAAGCTGCAAAAAAAATGGATAACACACGAAGATGATCCAGAGCTCTTGGGGCAAGTCCCTGGCACCTTAGCAGAAGGAGAGCCCGGAGCGGCACGCGAAACAGCACAGCTTGTTTGGGCACTGAAAGAGGATGCGCAGAATGGCACTTTCTTTCCGGTTTATATTTTACAAGATGGTGTTCTGATTGATCAAAAATCGCCCTCACTGCTTGAACCCGCCATGCAAGCTATTGCGACGTACGACCGCGCCCATGGGCATTATATCGTGAGTGGCTGCCGTGTAAGCGCATTGGGAGCCAATAACGGTTGCCAAGTGTTTAGTATTCAAGAAGGAGAAGCCAATATCAATGGTTTCAAACGCAAACGCTTAGCGGCTTTGCGTCATGAAGAACTCGAGGACTTTTCGACAAGCGTTGTTCCAAGCGAAACGCATATTTTTGCGCCTCCAAAAGGGAAAACAAGTTTTACCTTTAAACCCTATTATTTTCCTATTGCTGATATTCAGTCTCTTTTATTGACAAAAGAAAAAACCGTTAACGTCACCCGTGGTGCTGTTGCCGCTGGGCGTGATGGTGTTCCTGATAAAAGCATCACCGCGTTTATCAAAATCGTTCAAGGAAGCAAGGAATTTAAAGAAGGCACAGATTTTAAAAAAACCGGAGACACCATTGATTGGGCACCCGTGGGAGACGAACCTTTAGCGGGGAGCAGCTATAAGGTGACTTACCGCTATCGTGCAAAAATCACCGCTGATAAAGTAACAGCGCAGGAAATCACTGTCTCAGGGGGTGCGGAGGGTGGTGATATTATCGTCAGTTACACTTACAAATTACCCCGCATTGACCGTATCGGTCTCAACACGGGGGGCAATGTGGTTTACATCAAAGGTATCTCAGTAGACCAACCCATGGCACCCAGTGTCCCTGATGATGTGTTGTCCCTTGCAACCATTACCAACAATTGGCTTGAAACGCCGGTTGTGGTCAATGATGGCACACGGGTTGCCCCCTATGATGAAATGTGGCGCTATTTTCAACGAGTGCTTTCGCTTGATCGATTGATGCAATTAGAGCGTATTAAAAGCAATGTTGACTCTAAAGAACCTGTTGCCAAAAAGGGCATGTTTGCCGACCCTTTTCTCGATGACAGTTACAGAGATGAAGGCTTTCAACAAACAGGTGCTGTAGGCAACGGCATTTTACAGCTTGCCATTGACCCAACCTTTTACACTGCTCCTTTAAAAGCGCCTGTTACGCTTGACTGGACAAATGAAGTGATCATTGCGCAAGAGTTGACAACGGCTTGCGAAAAAATCAATCCTTATCAAAATTT
>NZ_JBHIRW010000128.1:0-2107 GCF_042197445.1 Bartonella sp. AA1HLJMS
ACTGAATCTACAGTGTGAATCCCATTTTTATTTTACTTAACAGCTTGCTTTTTGATACGTTTTGTGCAATAAAGAGACGTTCTTTTATATTTCGGTTATTTCTTTTAATCGTTTATTTAGATCGCTAGCTGTTTTGATAATAAAAGCCGTATCAATTCATTTTGATGCGGTTTTTATGTATTAAGGCTTGCATTTTTACACGTTTTGTGTAATATATTTTAACATTTAAAATGTATAAGTTTCCCGTTGCAAACAAAAGCCGTGTCTTAAAAGGACGCGGCTTTTTTGCTATAAAGCAGCCCCCCGCCCCGTTATTTACGCTGCTTTATCATCACCACAAATATCTTCAGAAATTTTTTGATTGCCATTAACCACGGCATTGCCATAAATCTTTACATAGATAGGTGGTGCATAGCCATCTGTACGAGGCTTGCTATAAACCGTTGCCTGATCACAAACCCGTGCATTTCCATAAACCTTTACATGCTCAGAAATAGTAGCCCTGTCATAAACCTGCGCATCATCGTAAATCTCAGAAAATCCATAAATACAAGCATTTCCATAAACGCGTGCATTTCCATAAACCCTGCCAGTTACATGCGCATAATCAGAAACTTTTGCATTATCAGAAATATGACCAAGAAAAGAGACCTGAGCATTATCACAAACAACTGCATTGCCAAAAACATTACCATTAACCATTGCGTTATCACAAATTTTTGCATTATCAGAAATTTTTGCATTATGAAAAACCTGAGCATTGTCACAAACAATAGCGTTGCCTGATATTTTTGCACTTTTATAAACACGTGCATTATTACGCACTTGTGCATTTTCAGAAACAACAGAATCCATAGCAACCATGGCGTTATCATAAACCCAGCAATCACCATCATGTGATAAGCTTTTTTCGTTTTCAATAACGCCACCGAGATCACCTGCTTTAACATCTGCAAAATCTCTTAATGCTCTTATACGACGTACAGTTTTTCCCTCAGGAATACGGTGGATTTCATCTGTGAGTTCATATTTTTTGGATACATTTTTAGTGGTCATAGGTAGCTCCCTAATCTAACATTTGAATAAATTTTTGAATGAAAGAATTTTAAAGAGGGGCGCCCCCGCACCGCCGCTGCTGTCTTATGCTGCTTTTGCAATAGCGTTTGTTAAGACACGCTTGGCTTCTGTCGTAACCAATTTGTAGTGATCAAGCTCTTTTTGTAGATCATTTACATACGATAAACGCGCAGCAATCATTCCCAAAACTTTACCAATTCCCTCAGGAGCTTTTAAACTTTCATAAGAAAATAAATCATTATCTCTAGAGAATAAATCATGATTTTTTGATTGGCTTTTTAATTCATAAAAAGCTTTAACAAGCGCTTTTTTAAATGCACGCACCGTGCCATTATTGCGCATATATGTCATCAGTAGAGTTGCTTGTGATTCATTAAGGATGGCAACTTCTCTCTTTTGTATTCCACCCTTGGTTTCAAAGGGTAGCATTTCAAATGCGACCCTTCCAAGTTCTTCAAAGTCTTTAATATTTTGACGAACCAACTGTATAACTGTTTTGTGCTTATTACCTACACCCTCTGCAATTTTCAAAGAAGTTGTGACAGCAATACCAGCATTGTTGATTGTTACTAAATTGTTCATAGGGAACTCCTACATGTTTAAAATTTCTATTGACACTCTAAAAGAGTGCCGGGCGCTAGAAACACGGCATGTAGTCCGTCGTCACGCCTTTCCCATAAGGGTATTGTATAGCGTAACCACACCCGACAAAATCGTTATATGCCAATAATAGCATAAAAATAAAGCCAAATTTTGAAGCAGGAAAAGATTGTTTCGTAATCTATTCGCTACATGTTTAGTGTTTCTAGCACTTAATGATTCGTTTAACAGAATGACCTTTTAAAGTCAATACGTATTTTTTATTTTTTTCAATTTTTTTCATTTTGATACCTACCTAATTGAATACCAAGTGCTTTCTCTAGCTCTCTTTCTTTTTAATAGATGATTGTATCGCGTAAATGGACATGTTTATTAAACTGCGTGTATGCAACATGAGAAAGAATGAATAAACTAAAAAAAAGTACCAAAA
>NZ_JBHIRW010000129.1:0-2088 GCF_042197445.1 Bartonella sp. AA1HLJMS
ATGACCTGATCATAATAGATGTCGTTGCCTGCAAAAATTTCAATATTGCCACCACTGGCAATCTGACCAACCTTCACCCCTTCTTTTGCTGTAATCAAAAGAAAGCCCTTTTCATCTAAAACAAGATCCCCTGAACCGCCCGTAGAAACGACACCTGTCATCAGTGTCCCTGCATCAAGGCTGCCAACCTTTAAAACAGCTTCTTCACCCGTCATCAGCGAAGAAAAGTCAACCGCCCCACCCTCAATATTTGCCTTGCCATAGGCTAAAAGTTGCCCAAAATGAACGGGAGCATTTGTTGCTGGTTGTGCTTGAATGGCAACATTTTGATGCGACAGAATTGTTTGAGAAACAGATAGCCCGTTATGAAAAACCAGGGTGATATCTCCTGCTCCATAAACACTTTCAGCAACAATCGCACCTTGACTGCTCTGGAGATCAACATCCCCTTGGGTGCCAAGAACAACAACACCAGCAGCACCCGTTGCCGCCATATCAACCCCACCGGCTAAAAAATGAGCTTGTATATCACCACCGGCATGCGCCTTGAGATTCCCTTGCGCTAAAACAATCCCCTCAAGCTTCAAGTTTCCGCCCGATTCAAGAGCCATATCAGCACCTGACCCTAGCCCTGAAACTTGAAGTGTCTGGCGCGAAGAAAGCTCCATATTGCCCCCAGAGGTTGCCTTACCGGCAATCGATAAAAGCCCATCCTGCGCCTCTATCTTCAAATGACCCTCAGCACCAACCGTTTCTAACGTCACATCCTTATGGGCGGCAATATCAATATGCTTTTTCGAGGTGATGTGTTTTGCCAATACGCTCTGGCTTTTCGATTTGAGGACAACACCCCCATGACCAAAAACATTCTTCAACGAGATTTTCCCGTCAGCAGAAAGATGCAACTGCCCCGCATTGGCTGCCATATCATGGCGCATGCGAACCCCAACACCTTTTTCTGTTGCCACAAGTTTAATCTGATCCGCCTGTAGAGCCCCCAAAGCAGAACCATCTATCGCATATTCCGGTTTACCGGTAATATCGGTCAGTTCTTTCATTTCCCGTGAAGCATAATCAAAGTGACCCGTCCCTGCTGTCACACCAATTTCTCTGCCCGCAACAGCTCCTTCAAAATGCACTGTGCGTGAGACAATATCGACAATATCAACAGCCCCCTTGCCAGAGAAAAAATTGGCTCCCTTAGCGCCAAAGGTAATATCCCCACCTCGCACCTCAAAGCCTTTCAAAAAACCGCTCGCATCAATTTCGGGAACACCTGTGGTTAAGGTCGCATGGGGCGTATTGATAAAGCCACAACCATCACAGCTTATCCCATTGGGATTGGCTATAATCACATCGGCGGGGCTCCCAAAAACCTCTCCTGGACCATGAAGCGCACTGCGCTTGCTGCTGGTCACTTCATTTAAAATCACTTTCGCTGAACCCGTGAAACGCAAATGCGGATTGCCCGGCATAATGCCCCCCAACTGCGATTGCCCCACTTCTTGCGCATGATTGTTCCAAATAACACCTGGATTTCCAATATTAAAATCGTTATATTTATTGTGTGATAAGCCCTTGCCATTGGGGGTAACAATATCAATCGAGGGAACCCCATTGGGCGCTGCGACTATATCTGGACGATGGGCGGCATTCGCGTTAGGATCCACAGTAATTTGCGCCTGTAACGCTGAAGGGGCTAACAAACAAGAAAAACCAAGTCCCCCAAATAAAACCTTTTTGAGCATCGTACTGGAGACTAAAACACCTAATAAAGCTGCTCTTTCTGCTCTCTTCTCATATCTCATACGTTAACTCCCCAATAAAAAATGCTTAAAGTTCCATTGTTAATGTCATAAAAAATGTTCCTGATTTTTTGTGCTTAACTGTGCTCCAAAAAATACTGGAATAACTGGCATCAAGAGAGACCATGCCTCCCGCAAGCTTGACACCTGCTGTCCAACCGGCAAGCTGATCATTCTTAATCCCATACAAGGGTTGTGCAAAAACACGCCCATAATCCAAACCAACATAAGGGCGAAGTTCTCCAAAAACCTTTTTGAAGGTCGCGTGATTGCTCCACGGAAT
>NZ_JBHIRW010000130.1:0-2040 GCF_042197445.1 Bartonella sp. AA1HLJMS
AAGGCTTCGTGCTTCTGGGATTACCTCACCACAAGCAAGGCAAAATCTTATTATTACGCTTTATGAAAGTTTTTTTGCCAAGGCATTTAAGAAAACCACAGATAGGCTTGGGATTGTTTATACGCCTGTTGAGGTTGTTGATTTTATCATTCATTCTGTTGATGATGTTTTACGCAATGAATTTGGAAAAAGCTTAGGATCACGTGGTGTCTCTATCCTCGACCCTTTCACGGGAACTGGAACCTTTATCACAAGGCTTTTACAATCCAATCTCATCAAACCAGAAGATATGGAATATAAATTCCGTCATGATATCCATGCCAATGAGATTGTCTTGCTCGCCTATTACATAGCTGCCATTAACATTGAATCGACGTATCATAGTCTTATGAAAGGTGAGTATATTCCCTTTAAGCATATTGGTTTGACCGATACGTTTCGAATGCTTGAAGAGAAGAATCTGCTACAGGAATTATTTAAAGAAAACAGTGAATATTTGGAACTTCAAAAGAAACTGAATATTAAAGTTATCTTTGGCAATCCTCCTTATTCTATGGGACAAAAGAGCGAAAACGACAATGCAAAGAATACGCCTTATCCGATATTAGATGACCGTATTCGTGATACATATGCCGTTCAATCGAAAGCAACCAATATACGGAGTCTTTATGATAGCTATATTCGTGCCATTCGCTGGGCTAGTGACCGTATAAAAGACCGTGGTGTGATTGGTTTTGTTACAAATGCAAGCTTTGTAGATGCAAATGCTATGAATGGTTTGCGCAAGTATCTAGTTGAAGAATTTAGCAGCCTTTACATTTTCCATTTACGTGGTAATCAACGAACCTCTGGAGAAATTTCGCGAAAAGAAGGCGGCAAGATTTTTGGTTCTGGATCACGAGCTCCCATAGCTATATCTATTCTCGTAAAAAATCCAAATGCACAACAGCGTGGTAAAATATATTTCCATGCCATTGAAGATTACAGCACAAGAGAGGACAAGCTTAAGACAATTAAGTCCTTTGGTAGTATTGGTGGTATTACACGTAATAGAAGATGGAAAACAATTACACCAGATAAACATAGTGATTGGCTTGGTCAACGTAATGACAATTTCAAAGCATTTTTAGCCATGGGTGCTAAGAAAGGACATGGTAAAAAACTATTTGAAAATTTTTCTTGTGGTCTAAAAACTAATCGTGATGCTTGGACATATAACTCAAGCCGTGAATTTTTAAAGAAAAACATGAATAATATGATTATGTTCTATAACAGCGAAGTAGAACGTTTTAATACTACCTATCGATACTCTGATCGTAAAACACGTGCAAATGCTGTAGATAATTTCGTCAATACAGATGTAAAAAAGATCAGTTGGAGTCATAATCTCAAACGAGAATTAGTAAAAGAAAAACTCTTTAAGTTTGAATGTTACAGTCTTATTCGAAGTATTTATCGTCCTTTTACAAAACAATGGCTTTATTATAATCGCATCTTTAACGATGGGGTTTATCAAATGCCTCGTATATTCCCGATAGGACAAGCGATTAAAAATAAAGTAATACAAGTTTCTACTGTTGGAGGAAGAAGTGGTTTCTCTGTCTTAATGACTAAGAAACTACCTAACCATGACGCAATAGATAAAGGTCAATGCTTTCCACGCTATATTTACGAAGACACTACAGTCTCAAAAGATAGAAACAAGAAACAAACTCATTTATTTACGAATTCTGTAGAAAAAAGCATCAATGCTGGTTTACAGAGGCGTGATGCCATTACTGATGAAGGTCTAGACTATTTTAAAGCCGCTTATCCTAATGAAACCATAACAAAAGATGATCTATTCTATTATGTTTACGGTCTTTTGCATTCGGAAGATTATCGCGCCCGTTATGCTGATAACCTTTCTAAAGAACTGCCTCGTATCCCTTGTGTAAAGAGTGCTGATGATTTTTGGAAGTTTGTAACAGCAGGGCGTGAACTGGGTCATTTGCACGTGAATTATGAGACTGTAGAGCCTTATCCAGTGACCTTTAAAAA
>NZ_JBHIRW010000131.1:0-2031 GCF_042197445.1 Bartonella sp. AA1HLJMS
AAAGGCGCCCAAGAACACTTGGATCAGCAAGCACAATCGTCATCAAGTGGCTTTTTGCATGAGAAATCGTCCGATACATCTCAATCGCATACCACAACGGTCTCCTCTATCCTTGGGGCAACGGGAAACATTATCACGCAATCAGACAAAGAGACCACAATCACTGCTTCTCATCTGCTTTCCGGTCAAGATATCAATGTGAGTGGAGAAAGTGTGACGATTGATGGCATGACAGATCACCATAAAAGCCATTCAGAGGAGCATGAAAAGTCTTTTGCTGGTGTGACAGGCTCTGTCAATGTGGGCATTCTTGGTACAGTAAAAGATGTAAAGGATGCAGTCAAACGTTTTGGTCATGGGGATACAAAACACAAAATCGGTAATGGTCTTATTGCTGGTCTAAAAGGCTATGATCTCTATAGCAAAGGCAAAGGTCTTTATAATGAGATGAAGGGTGGAAACCTTAAACAGTCTATTCGTGATATTGTTGATGTTTCTGCTAGCGTAACCGTGGGCTTTAAGACAGAGAAGGCAGAAGCCTCTGTTCAGACTTCTACCGCGGTAACAGGTACAATAGAAGCAGGACGCGCTGTTAATATGCAAGCCCACAAAGGTAGCATCCATGGTGTTGGAGCCGATATTATTGCCGGTACAAACCCGATACAAAGCAATGATGAACAGAGCGGGAATATCACCATGGAAGCAGGTAAAGATATCATCTTTGAAAGTGCGCAAAACACGCAGAGCACAGAAAACCACACGCAAAGCGCTTCAATGAATGTTGGGTATAGTTATGGTACCGGTGGTACAGGGTGGATGGGGAATGCTTCTTTTGGTAAAGGCAAGGGTTCCAGTGAGGAGGTTCACCAGAAGAACAGCCATATTATTGGCACCGGCACAGTTCACACAACGAGTGGGGCAAACACCACATTGGCAGGTGCTGTGGTTTCTGGAGAGCGTGTAGAAATGGAAGTAGGGGGTGGTTTTGCCATTACCAGCCGCAGTGATACGGGACACAGTTCCAGCAAGCAAAACTCTGTTTCCATTGGGTATAATAGCCGAGAAAAGGATGGTACAGCCACAACCAATATTTCCTTGAACAAGGATAAATCCTCTAGTGATTATCATAGTGTTGTGGAGCAATCAGGCATCAAAGCGGGTGATGGTGGTTTTAAGATCAACGTTAAAGATAAAACAACGCTGACCGGAGGTATTATTGAAAGCACCGCGCCGGCAGAAAAAAACAGCCTGACCACAGGAAGCATTAGTACCAGTGATATCAGCAACAGTGCGCATGCGCAAGCCAGCAGTCAAGGTTTAAGCATTTCAGCGGGTGGTCCGATGTATCAGGGCAAATATGGTGTCGGGAAAAACATTGCTAAAAATGTCTTAGATCATTCAAAAGCTAAAGATTCAGAGGAAGGATATACCAAATCCGCTATCAGCAATGGCACCATTGTCATTACTGATGAAGCAGGGCAGAAGGCGTTGACAGGACAAGACGTGGAACAAGCCATAGCCTCCCTTAATCGGGATACTGCTAGCGCCCATAAGGGTGTACAACAGCTCGATGTAGGCAAGCTGGAACAAATCGTCCATGAAAATCGTGAAATGGCAACTCAACTCTTAGAAGAAGGGTTTAAATACAGCGATGATTCCTATAAAACCATGTTTATCAAAGAGCACCCCATTGCCGTGGTGGATCGTGATAAAAATGGCAATATACTCTATGAAATAGATGCAAATGGAGAGCCTATAGAAGACGCTCGTGGACAAAAAATCCCCAAGTTCCATTATTTAACGGATGAAGAAAAGCAGCATTTGCAAGAAGGCTCTGATGGCAAAGTGCATGTGTCCTTTAATGGCATCTTTACGCCACCCTATGAAGCCGCTGTTTATGCAGAGCAACATGCGGAGAATAAAAATGAACCGCTTTATTTTGTTGTGTTCCCAGAAGCCGATTCTGCTATCTCAGAACTTCTAGTCGCGGGCTATCAGAAGTTTATGGAAAATAACTTTTGGGGTTTGACC
>NZ_JBHIRW010000132.1:0-2024 GCF_042197445.1 Bartonella sp. AA1HLJMS
GATAAAATCGGGAGGTGACACCACTGTCATTGCAGGGCAGGATGGCAAACCGCATGACCTTAGCATCACAGGCAGTTTCGTTGCGGCTGAGGGCAAGGTAGGGCTGAAAGCCAGCAACGATGTCCTGATCAATAATGCAGAGGATAGCTTACAGTATGAGATGTCGTACCATAAAGACGGTGGAGCATTTAGTAGCAGCAAATCTGAGCATAACAAGATTGATGTGAGCCAAGTTGTGGGCTCAAGCATAACAGGGGGTGAAGGGGTTGCTGTTGAATCTGGCAATGATACCACAATCATTGGGTCTATGCTTTTTGCTGGCAAAGGAAAGGAAACAGCAGAAGATCAGGCAAAAGCGGATGTTTCTATTCATTCTGGTGGGAATATTCTCATAAAAGGAGCCCAAGAACAGTTTGACCAACAACAGCAATCGTCGTTAAGTGGATTTTTTTACGAGGAATCTTCCAACACATCTCAATTGCACACCACAACGGTCTCCTCTGTTCTGGGTGCAACGGGCAACGTTGACATAGACGCACAAGGAGATGCCAAGATTTCTGCTTCTCATCTGCTTTCAGGTCAAAACATCAATGTGACGGCAGAAAATGTGACGATTGATGGCATGCAAGATCACCATAGCAGCCACTCAGAAGAACATGCATCTGGTTTTGGCGCGGGTTCAGGCAAGGGCTTTTTATCGATATATGGGAGTGAGGAAAAGGTGCAAAATGAAGAGAGTTTTGAACATCAAGGCTCTTCTTTGAATGCGTATGGCACTATCAACATCATTGCCAAGAAAAAAGATGTGACAATTGTGGGCTCTGATCTTGCAGGGGAAGATATTAATCTTACCGCAGCCCGTGATGTCAATGTGCTTGTGGGTCATAATAGCCATAAATCAAACTCTGTAGAAGAACGGGAAGGTTTTGGGTTTCAGTTTGGAAAGAGCAGCAGCAGTGTTTCCTTGGGTGTTGGGGTTAAGAGCACGAAGGACACCGGTGATCAATGGGAAACAGCTTCCATTCAATCGCACATCACAGCACGCCAAGATGTGCAGATTACTGCGGATTGTGATGTGAACATGCAAGCGGCAGATGTTTTAGCTGATCGTGATGTGAACATCGATGCTGGCAATAATATCACGCTTTCGGAAAGCCAAGATATCTCTAAGACACAAAAAAAACATGAAAATTTCTTTGCTGGTGTTACAGGTTCTGTCAATGTGGGTATTCTTGGTACAGTAAAAGATGTAAAGGATGCAGTCAAACGTTTTGGTCATGGGGATACAAAACACAAAATCGGCAATGGTCTTATTTCTGGTCTAAAAGGCTATGATCTCTATAACAAAAGCAAAGATCTTTACAATGGGATAAAGGGTGGCTCACCAAAAGGTGCTCTTGCCAATATGGCTGATGTTTCAGCTAGTGTGACAGTGGGCTTTGAGACAGGGAAGACAGAAGCCTCTACTCAAGTCTCCACAGCGGTGACAGATACAATAGAAGCAGGACGCGCTGTTAATATGCAAGCCCACAAAGGTAGCATCCATGGTGTTGGAGCTGATATTATCGCTGACACCAATCCTGTTTATGCGCTGGGCAATGATCCGCAGAGCGGGAATATCAACTTGGAAGCAGGACAGCATATTACCTTTGAAAGTGCGCAAAACAAGAAAAGCAAACAAAAACATAGCCAAAGCGCTTCAATGAATGTTGGGTATAGTTATGGTACTGGTGGTAGGGAAGTAACCGGCAATATCTCTTTTAGTCAAGGAGAAGGTTCCAGTGAACAGGTTCAACAAAAGAACAGCTATCTTATTGGCACCGGCACTGTTCATACCACGAGTGGGGCAAACACCACATTGGCAGGCGCCGTGGTTTCTGGAGAGCGTGTAGAAATGGAAGTAGGAGGTGATTTTACCGTTGTCAGCCGCAGTGATACGGGACAAACTTCCAGCAAAAAAAACTCTGTTTCTGTTGGGGTTAAAGGCAATGGAAAGCCTGATGGTGCATCAATAAACGTCTCTT
>NZ_JBHIRW010000133.1:0-2020 GCF_042197445.1 Bartonella sp. AA1HLJMS
CTCTGAACAATCATATAAACTTATAAGAAAGGTTATACCTTTACCGTAATTCTAGACGCAATTCGACTAGTACAGCAGCGCCATAAAACACTATTTTTCATATCCTGTCAACAAAAAAAATCACTATATTGTGTATTTTTTATTTTTTCACCTAAATCTAGTGTCTTTAACAACCAACCACTCACAATTGTATCATCTCAACGAATCAATTATATGGAAGCACTAAATTATTGACTAGCAAAAAGTGGGGGGAATTAATGTTATTTTTCAAAAAAGCTGCTTTATGCAGAATTAAAAAGATATTTACACTAATTTTGTTTTTACCGTTCTTTGCTATAATTAGTCTTATGATACTTGCTTTTAATCCCTTCGGATTAGACAATCAACAACAAGATAAATTAATTGTACCAATATTTGTAGCATTTGTATCGTATTTTTTGATACTAAGTGCATGTGCAAGAGAAGAAAAGCTAAGTTTAAAAGATGAAAATATTGACAGCGCATTTTATGAGCTCTTGTCCCTCCAATTCCAAACAGGATGCTATACAGCTATGGCAGCAGCCTTTGTATTTTATCCTGTATTAGGAATAGCATTTTTAGGAGTGTTAATTTTTATTGCTATAATACAAAATTTAGATGAAATTGTAGGGATCGTAGCGATTATAGCATTGATATTAATTTGTCTTATAGCGTTTATAGCATTGATCAAATTTATTTGGAGAACTGTCTAACGATCAAAATATTTATTAAGCATTTTTCCTTAATCTTTAATATACACTTAAACTCCAGCCATAAAAGAAATAATGAATTATTTATCAGCAAAAAAAATAAGTTACTTATTAATCATAGTAATCAGTGTGCTTTTTCTTACCAACTGCGGACAAAAATCAGATGCAGATGAGAACCGCATTCCAAATAACCTAGCTGATGCAGTTGATATGTTTGATGTTGGTCCTCGAAATTTATATGATCTTCCAAACGAAGTGCTCGAAAAATTTGATATTAATCTATACAATCTATGTAAAATGTTAAAACAGCAACATAAAGATTACTATGGTTATGATAAATTTCAAGATGTTGATTGTAATAGCTATAAGTGAAGAATAAAAATACTAAAAATCATAAAACAAAACAAATACTTCATATCTTTCTTATTTTTAGAAACAAAAAGAGGCACTTCTGCGTACAATAGAATGAATTATTTTCCTTAGTCTTTTACAAGGCGTTATACAGAGAAACGTTTCACGTCACATTGCTTACTTTAGCATCGTTCTTAAAGATGCATAAAAAAACTATGTTAGAAATGTTGATAGCTTGGCAAGCACTTCATTCATAATCATGGGGGGAACTGTTTCCATTTTCTTTCCCTGACGCGCTGCTATATCGAGAGCTCGTGGTTGATCACAACGTATCACACCTGTGGTATGTAATCCTGTTCCTGCTAATGAAACAGCAAACCCTGCTGTTCTCGCAAAATTTCCTCCACTCGTAATGGGCAAGACAACTGGTGTTTTTGTTACACGATTAAACGCCTCCGGTGACACAATCAGTACAGGAGGCGCCCCTCTTTGCTCATAACCAGAAGTTGGGTCAAGCGATACAAACCAAATTTCACCCCGCTTCATTACAAGAGCTCTCTGCCAACAGGTTTGGCATCAAACCACTCCATATCACCATCCGCAAAATCATCTGAAGGATTACATTGCGCTAACAATTCTTCAAGAGTATAGCTAGGGAATGCCTGTGGTTTTACAACCAATTGTCCATTGTCAATAGCCAAACCCACTTGCGTGTTTTCAGAAAGATGAAGAACATCAAGCAATGCGGGCGGTATAGAGAGCATAACAGACCCTCCAACTTTACGTAATTTTGTTGTGTGCATAAAACACTCCCTTTAATATTATATAAAAATATAACATTCTAATGCATATTCTTCAAGAGCTTTTCATGCTTTTATGGAAAAAGAACAATAAAACATTTACCATTTAGTTTTTCTGTCAAAATATTTATGAAGCGCGTT
>NZ_JBHIRW010000134.1:0-2008 GCF_042197445.1 Bartonella sp. AA1HLJMS
CATGGGCATTATCATAAACATAGCCAGCAATGATAGCATTGTCATAAACCCGCGCATGACCATAGATATGACCACAAGTGACAGCATTGCCAAAAACTCTTGCATTTTCATAAACGTGACCATTTTTAAACACAAGAGCCTCATCATACACCCAGCAATTTCCCTCATGAGAGAGGTTATCTTCCTTTTCAATAAAGCCACCCATGGCACCAGCTCTAACATCAGAAAAGTCTTTTAATGCTTTAATGCGATAAAGGGTATGATTACCAAATACACGCGTTTCATTTGTGAGTGCAAACTTCTTTTGCATAGCACAATTCCTTCATAAAGAGATTTAATTTTTAAATGAGATATTTAAAGGAAGGCGCCCCCGCTGCGCCCACGCGTTATTTAAGCAGCGTCTTTTAGTGACTGATTATCATCACAGATATCATTACGAATTTTTGCACGGCTATTGACAACAGCATTGCCATAAATTTGCACATGATGATCAATATTTGATTTGCCATAGACCTTGGCATTATCATAAATCCTTACAAAGCAACCAACACGAGCCGAGCCAGAAACCTTGGCATGACCATAGATACTTGAATAATCCTTAATCCAAGCATTAAAAAAAACATGGGCATTATCATAAACGCGCGCCCAGACATAAATGCGTGACTTGCCATACACATGGGCATTGCCAAAAATATAGCCACAAACATAGGCACTTTCATAGACACGGGCATTGTCATAAACCTTGGCACCATTAGAAATAGTAGCATTATCACTAATTACGGCATTACCATAAACATGCCCACAGACCTTAGCGTTATCATGAATTTTTGCATTATCATAAATATGAGCGGTTGTATCAAAAACCAATGCTTTGCCATTAACGATAGCATTGCCACACACCTTGGCACCTCTAAAGATTTTCGCGTCATTATAAATTTTAGCATTTTCATAAACAGTTGCATTGAAAAGAACCGCGGCATTATCATAGACCCAGCAATTGCCATCATGGGATAAGTTACTTTCATTTTCAATAAAACCGCCGAGGTCTCCCGCCTTAACATCATCAAAATATCTTAGAGCACGTATACGGTGTAAAGTAAGACCATCAAAAGTGAATTTTTCATTGGTAAATTCGTATTTTTTTGCAGACTCTTGTTGATTAACAGATGTGATTTCGTTTGCAATGTTAGAGGAAATTGTATTTTGGGAAGTTTTTATTATAGAATTTTTCATTTTAAATTCTTTCTAATCGTAATGAAGTTTTCAATTGACGCGCTATAAAGGCGCCGGGCGTTGAAAACACGGCGATTAGTCCGTCGTCACACTTTTCCCATAAGGGTATTGCATGGTGTGACACACCCGACAAAATCATTATACGCTTTAATACGTATAAAAAACAGTCAGTATTTTAAAGACTTTGGAAAGATTGTTTCGTAACCTATCCGCTAATCGTTAAGTGTTTTCAGCACTTGAATATTTATATAACAAAATACGTGTTTATTGTCAAATAATATTTCTATCTTTTTGATATTTTTTCTTATTTTTTAATACGTTGCGTGTTGATAATATCTTATGCTTATTAATTGTTTCTTTTATATTTATGTGCTTTTAAAACTATATTATGGGCTTTATGAAACGATTGCGTTATTTTTTGAATCTATACATTTATAATATTTAGAAACGCTCTCATAATGCGTATTTTAAACTTTATAACCTATCAATTTTGTTACTAAATGAATTTTAAATTTTTTGTGAATTTTGTTTATAAGGGGCTTTAATTTAAACGACCTTAATAGCACCGCGCTCTTATAACAAATGCTTTCATTTGCATTTTTGCTTTCTCTATAGTTGTTATGTTCTTTATAGCCATGGCATCATTTTTCATGTTCATAAGAGAAATGATAAATAGGATAATTGTGATTTATTGCTTGTTATGAAAACATCTCAATAGAAACTGATCATTATAGAGATGAGCAAAATCCCTTTTAATAAACTTTTGTCATTTTTG
>NZ_JBHIRW010000135.1:0-1999 GCF_042197445.1 Bartonella sp. AA1HLJMS
CTGGAAGGGCGTTGATGTGTAAAGCCTGGCGCAATCAGAATGCGTGGTGTTTGTCCTACAATGGATTGTGCTCCAATGAAAGCATGAACACCTTCATAAGCACCATTTGCGTTTACACCACCCAGAATATTGGTGAGTGTTGCATTTTCGTTGTCACCCTCGTTCACACGTACGACAACGACAATTGCTCCTACTTGTTTAAAAATAAGATCAAGGGCATTGGGTAAAGTGCCGCGTCGTTTGCCTGTTCTATCGAGTTTTGCAGCTTGTGAAAGAGAGCCTGCTACCAAAACCGGTGTGTTGAGAGGGAATGCTCGGTCATCGGCATCGGGTGCTGTGCCAACAATCCCGATAACGGCAGACTGAACCGCGCGAAGGGGGCGGGTGCCGTCGTCGACCTCGTCAACTTCAACACCGTGTAGAAAACCTGTTGCCATACTTTATGCTCCTTTAAATGAGGGATGAATGAAAATGAATGGGAAAAATGAGGGTTGGATTTGAAATCGCACCCTTTAAAACAGCAAATCATAAGGATTTTGGTTCACTCGCATTTCAAATGCGAGTGAATAGTAAAGGGTAGCATTTCAAATGCGATCCTTTGAAAACAACAATATGTGAAATAATTTTTTAAAAGCATATTGACACTAATAAACCCTCATGTTAATCGAATCACAAGTGCTAGAAACACTAAACCATTAGCGGATAGGTCACGTAAGATCTCTCCCATGCATTTAAAATACTGATTGTCTTTTATGCTATTATTGGCATATAACGATTTTGTCGGGTGTAGCTATGCTATACAATACCTTCTCACGAAGGGAAGACATAGCGACGGACTAATGGCCGTGTTTCTAACGCCCGGCACCCTTGGGGGTGTCAATAGAGACATTAAAACCATTAGGAGTTCATCATGAACAATTTAGTGACGATCAACAATGCTGGTATTGCTGTTACAACTTCTTTAAAAATTGCAGAGGGTGTGGGTAATACGCATAAAACAGTTATACAGTTAGTACGCAATAATCGTAAGGATTTTGAAGAGTTTGGTTCACTTGGATTTGAAATCCAAGTGAGTAAAAGAGACGGTAAAGGTGGTCAAAAGAGAGAAGTTGCTATTCTCAATGAACCACAAGCCACTCTACTCATGACCTATATGCGTAACAATGATACGGTGCGTGCATTCAAAAAAGCACTCGTTAAAGCTTTCTATGATTTAAAAAACCAGTTAATTGATAATGACCGTGATACACGTTTTGATTTTCCAAGCAACTGGGATGAGATGGGAGCTACTGAAAAAGCTGTTTACATTTATGGACCGCTTCACATGCATCTTGTGAAAGCCTTTACATTAGCAGAAGAGAGCAAACATTACAAAACGCTTGTTGAAGAAGCTAAGCGGGTTTTAGCAAATCCGATTGCAAAAGTAGCTTAGACCTACAATATAATTTTATCTCCTCGTCTTTTAGGCGGGGAGGTGGTTAATGCCGTAAAATATCTTTACATAATACGTATTATACGTATAATATGTATGATACATTAAAGATAGGATGTGCATATGAAAAAATATAGTTTTACAGATGTAAACCGTGGTGCTGGCGATATTTTAGACGAGGCTATGTCTACACCTGTAGCTTTAACAAAGCGAGGGCGTGAAAAAATCATTATGCTTCCTGTTGATTTATATCATG
The DNA here is from genome assembly GCF_042197445.1 of Bartonella sp. AA1HLJMS. Lineage (NCBI taxonomy): Bacteria > Pseudomonadati > Pseudomonadota > Alphaproteobacteria > Hyphomicrobiales > Bartonellaceae > Bartonella > Bartonella sp. AA1HLJMS. The sequence goes on from NZ_JBHIRW010000135.1 coordinate 1,689, forward strand.
AATTAATAAAAGCGCGTTCTTGCGCACAATCTTTTGTTTACGCAGATGCACCGCAAAATATATTAGATGATTTAGATCGTGGTTTAGATGACATTTTGAATAGTGATGAACATGTTTAAAGCGGGGGATGTTGTTCAATATTATTATTTATGGCACGAACAAGCGCAAAAAGGTGAACATTCAGGACGTAAAGCGCGTCCTTCCTGTGTTATGGTTAAAACTGAAAGCCATTTCTTTTTGTTTCCTATCACTTCTCAAGAGCCTATTAATTTACAATATAGCTTAAAAGTACCTGAGATAGAATGTAGACG
>NZ_JBHIRW010000136.1:0-1982 GCF_042197445.1 Bartonella sp. AA1HLJMS
AGGAGAGATTTAACAAGAAGTCTTATTCTTGTCAAGGGTATATCCCTTACAAATTCCTTAGGGTGTGTTAAGGGTTGGCCTTGAAGGTAAAAATTTTCTCGTAAAAAAAGGACACAAAAAAGCACAAAGAGTGGAAAAAAGTAAAAGCCTTGTCAGCTTTAAACAAATAAGCTCTGTTAGGGAGTGTTGCAAGAACAGGAGCGCTGTTGAGCCGTTGGATTGTTGAAGTGGTGTGGTTTTTGTCGTTAAGGGCAAAGGGGGACTTCTTAAAACGCAAGAGGCTTGTTTGGGAGGGCTCGTGAAGCCCTGTCAGGTGCGTGTGCCGGCTGAAATGCTTGAAGTGGGGGAAGAGGGGGAGCCGTTGGAATTGTTTCTTGTATTGGCTGTACGCACATAATATCATGCCTATAGTTTCAAACGTCCCCTTATGAAAAATCTTATACCCTCAATATGGGTCATCAATATAACTGGTAATCACATTAAATACGTCTAGAAATATGAAAATAAGGATTATGGTATTTTAATACCACGTTTTTCACGACTTTTTTTATTTATTAATTTCTTTATTACATTTTTGAATTGCTAAGTTTAGTCCTGTAAGCGCTTTACGGTACAGTTTTCGATATTTAATGGTAGAATAAACAAGCCAAACGGATAATGTTATTATTGCACAACCGACAATGATCCCTAGAATGCGCCCTAATATTATAGCTTCAGTCATTTTCTCTCCTTATTATATTTTGATTAGCAACCGCTTCGTCTAGTTGTTTCATTACTTTTTTCAGTTTCTTCTTTACTATGATCCGTAGCACCAAAGAGATTGGTATCGAACCGTACAGAATTAATGCGCATAACAGCCCGATTGCAGTTGCTACATTCATCTGAGGTTTATCCGCACTGCCTAATATTGAGAGAAAAATGTATAAACAGACGCTTATAAAGATTATGAATATAAATTCTCCCAGTGAAACAACACCAGCCTTTAATGTTTCCTTAACTTCTTTTTGGATATCGAGGACTAAGTCCCATTGAGAAGATGTATCATTTTGTTCTTTTGGTGATGCATTTGATAGGTTTGGTTTTGTCATGTTGATATTCGTTTGTTTCTTGAAGGTTTTGTCTTTTGATAAAGCGAATAACTCAGTTTCTCAGACTATTTTTATGAAATGAAAAAAGATTTCTGTACTTGTTATAATTATAATACGAATGACTTGCTACGTCTGTAGGGCATCTTCCCTTTATTATTATGAGGCATGTACAATTTTTCGTGCCGCTGTATAAAAGATTCGTTTTGTGAGTACAATTATATTTTATCACTAAACTATAGGCGAAGAGGCATTTAATATTGAAGTGTTTAGCCGGTTGAGTTTACTTAAGAAAAGCTTGATTGTTGACAGATCGGCACAGGAATCTTCGTCCTTGAGCGCGGTTAGGCGCGCAAATTTGAATAATGTAACTTTATAGGGGAAAGAACGAAGGCGATAGACATAACGGAGGTCACAAATATTACAAATGTTAAAGTGAGTGATATTTTAAGCGGCTGGTGTTTTAGCGTGTAAGCTAAATTTACGGTTTTCTTTCGGTGTGTAGTTGTATGTTTATCTGCTATTTTAAGCTTTATTGCGAAATGAAATAAGGAGAGACGCTTCAAGCCCTAGAAAATACGACACAGGTAATATCGCCTTATGAGGGGAGAGAGGATATTGCTATGATGGATAAGCTTAGTACTGTAATGATATCTTTGACATGAAACTCAAGGGGTGGTGCGGAGCGCTTGGCAATTTTGTGAAAGAATGAACACAAGAAGGGAGACTAGAGGCAATGAGAACGCATTGTTAGAATGCTCTCTATAGGCCGCAAGAGGTAAGTTTATCCTCTAAAGGTTGCAATTAAAAGGCCTAAAGATTGGCATTAAAAGAAAAATGAAGGGGCTGCGTATGTTATAGGGGAATATTTATGCTGTGGGAGGTGGAGGGGTAGTG
>NZ_JBHIRW010000137.1:0-1952 GCF_042197445.1 Bartonella sp. AA1HLJMS
TGTGCGGATGTTGGTACGATTTCCGGTCATCCATTGTCTGGTTATAGAGCAGGGGATATTTTACCCAATTCAGTTTGGTGTCTCAATCACCGTCCGCATAGTTCACCAGAAGGTATGGTTTATGACCCCTCTACAGATCTTTGGGTTGATATTTATCTTCAATCAGGGACGGGTGAAAATACGAAATCAATGTATCGTACCAATATAACAACAAACCGTAATTATACCGAACATGTAACAGATATGGCGCGTGTTAAAAAATCTTTACTGAGTGATGAAGCGTTTGCTTCTGCTATGTATGGAAGCAATGAAAAGACACATATTGTTGGCAAGAAAGAACCAACCTCTAAGGTTTCAGGTGGATATAAGGATACGGCGAATCGTCGAATGATCTCGCATATCGGTTGTGAGGATGGTTGCGGTTATGTTTGGCAATTTTTATCGGGCACGTTTCCTATACCCATAAGCCGTACGCAAAATACGTTTGAAATGAGAGCATTTTTAGGGGGTGGTAGCTGGAGTAATACAACGGATAATGGGCGTTTTACTCGAGCCACCATGATCGTCAATGGTGGAAATGAACAAGTTGCGGCGCGTGGATGTAGCCATACGCGTCATTTTGTTTAGGAGGGAGAGATGATAGAATATCCAGAACATTTAAATAGCAAAGAAGATTATCTGAACATGCTTTCTTTTGACAAAGTTGAAACAGTAAGAAGGCTAGGGAATCTTTTAGCAACACGTTTTTATTGGGTTTTTGTTAAAGAGCTTGGAGAGGGAGAAGAGGGGATTGAAGATGACACGCATAAGGTTTGTCTAACAACAACCATGCCGTTTGATTTAAATGGTGATTTTGTAGAAAAGCGTTGTCAGTATGAATTACAGGAAAGCGACTATGCGCCGCTCTTTCAACTTGGCTTTCGTGTTGAAGAAGTCGAGCAGCTGATCAAAGAGCATAGCCAATAGAGATCATAAGAAAACATTTTTATGCCGCCTCACTTTTGTGGGGCTTTTTTTATGGAGCGTCAGATGAGAAAGATATCGAAAGAAGGATTAGAGCTTATCAAACAATGGGAAGGTTTGCGTTTAGAGGCATATAGAGATACGGCATGTGTCTGGACGATTGGTTATGGTCACACCAGCAATGCGGGTCACCCCCTTGTCAAAAAAGGCATGTGTATTAGCCAAAAGCAAGCAGAAGAAATCCTTTGTGAAGACTTAAAGCAATTTGAGCAGACGGTAGAGGAATCGGTGACGGTTTCGTTAACGGATTGCCAATTCGCGGCATTGGTCTCATTTTGCTATAATGTAGGAACAGCTGCTTTTCGCAAGTCAACCTTATTGAAGAAGCTTAATCAAGGGGATTATGAAGCCGTACCCTTAGAATTACAGAAATGGAATAAGGTCGGTGGGAAGCCTCTTGCGGGTTTAGCCAACCGTCGAGCAGCAGAAGCGGGATTATGGGTAAAAGGGGCTTATGTTTCTTCGAATTATCAAAGGGTAGAAACGAAAACAGCAAGCGGTCTTTTAAAGATAGAAGCACTTGCCCCGATTATAGGGTCTTGTTCGGGGTTTGGAGGCTTGTTGGTTGGCAATGGTCCGGTGCAATGGGCTTTAGCAGGTATCATGGTTTTAGCGGCTGTAACGGGCATAGTGATTGTCGCCAAGCGGTTTGGGGAGCAACGCTTATGATTTTTTGGCTAAAGAAATATTCTCTTATGTTTACAGCGGCTTTAGCCGTTTTTTTTATGGCTTTAGCCAAGGCGTTTCACCTTGGCAAGCAAAGCGAACGGCAAAAGCAAACAGAGAATGCTTTAAAGACAGCAACAACCCGTCTTGAGGTAGAAAATGAAGTTAATCGAAAAAGTGATGCTGGTGTGCGCTCTGAACTTTCTCGTTGGGTGCGCGGCAAATAGGTCTGTTTCTTGTGGTGGCTGGTTGCCCATTTATTT
>NZ_JBHIRW010000138.1:0-1952 GCF_042197445.1 Bartonella sp. AA1HLJMS
TTTATTCAAAGTATTTTGACATTCGCATCTGTTTCTTTGGTAATAGTCACAACTGTTTTTGCAATTTTATGCAATTCCAATATCCCTTCTGAGTTGCAGAACAATCCAAAATATAAAGATGATGATACAACGGGTTGGGTGAAACTAACACGTGATTTACAACAGTATATGCACCGACTTTTAAAGCTAATAAGTGTAGCGCTTGTCGTTTTAATTTTCCCAAGTAGTTATAAAGAAACGGTTTCTTTGCCTGTCATTTCTAAGTACGTGGAGTACAAGCTTTCTTTTTCATTAGATACTGTACTTTGGTACTCAGATATTGCTCTTTGGTATTCTTTTTTAGTCTGTGTATTGTTTCTTATGTTACGTACACGCAGTTTAATAAATATATCTATTTACACACTACAGTGCTCAGTTAAAAAGCTATAGTAAAATTTCCGATTTTATAAAACTGTTCAGATTAAATGGCGTTGTCTCTTCTCAACGTTCATAGATGAAATCAACAAAAACATCAAAAAATCATTGAAAAAGGCGCGTAACAATGACTCATGTCTGCTCACCATTGAGATATCCAGGCGGTAAGGCTGCACTGTATGGAAAAATCAAAGAAATATTTGAGAAAAATGCATTAAATGGCTGTTCCTACAGAGAGCCATTTGCTGGCGGGTGCGGACTTGCTCTAAAGCTTCTTTTTAATGGTGATGTTAAAGATATTTACATTAACGATATTGATCTGTTCATTTGGAGCTTTTGGTATTGCGTTTTGCACAAGACAGAAGAATTAATAGAAAAAATCAATACAACGACCATTAACTTAGAAGAATGGTACACACAAAAAGAAATTTCTCCTGCAAGTGCAGATGTGATTAGCGCAGGGTTCGCAGCACTCTTTTTGAATCGCACAAATAGATCTGGAATTATTAAAAATGCTGGACCAATTGGAGGAAAAGGACAAAGTGGTACCTATAAAATAGATTGCCGATTTAACAAAGAGAATATAATTGAACGCATTCTTCGCATAAGTGAACAAAAAGATAAAATACATTTAACTCGTTTAAATGCACGGGAATTTTTGCTGCGTTATGGAACTGATGAAAACACCTTTTTTTATATGGACCCTCCTTATTTTAAAAAAGGAAAAGGGCTTTACACTTCGTTTTACAAAGCTAATGATCATAATAATTTAGAGAATGTCATCTCCCAACATGTGACAGCGCCTTGGCTAATTACTTATGACAACGTTGAAGAAATTAAATTTTTGTATAGGCAATATCTCTCAATAGAATTTAGCTTACAATATTCTCTACAAGAGAAAAGGCAAGCTACCGAATTGATGATTTTTTCACCAAAAATCAAAATGCCTCAATTCTTAGAAAAAAACACAATATCACGTCTCAAAGCAGCTTGATTGCATGAATAGGAGCTTTAATCACATGCTTACACCATTTGGCAAAACTTTACGCAAAATTCGCCTTGATCACTTTGAAAGGCTCTTAGATATGGCTGATAAACTAGGCATCTCTATAGCATTTTTATCTTCTGTAGAAATTGGCAAAAAGCCTATACCTGCTGACATAGAAGAAAAGATCATTGAGAAATATGCTTTAGATAAAGAAACAGCCTCTATATTGAGAAAAGAAGCAAATATTTGTCATAAGAATTTTACAATGAACTCTTCTGACCCACTTAACCATGAAATTTCTAACACGTTTGTTAGAATGTTTAAGTCTCTTTCACAACAAGATCTGACAAAGTGCAAGGAACTCATGGAGAAAGTAGAAAAAAAAACGGTGCTTGCAGAATAGAATACCTTGATCCCCTTATTTTATACACCGTAAACATAATTTTATATGTTAAAAAACAATAATATCCTTTTGAAATAATTGAATAAATATGCAAATCATTCTAAGATTTTTTATGTATAAATTGCAAATCTAATGGGGCTACAAATA
>NZ_JBHIRW010000139.1:0-1951 GCF_042197445.1 Bartonella sp. AA1HLJMS
ATTAAGGTTGCTGTTTGCGCAATGGCACCCACCATGCGCCCCCGCGCTTGGATAAAAGCATTTTCCGCATTCTTTGTCGCATCCTCAAGATGCTCAGGGTCAAACCACCCTTTAAAATGCTGCCTTGTCTTGTTTTGGAAATGCGCAATATCTGAACTAAAGGCTGCAAGATCCCGCTTGGCAGAAGCTATCCCCTCTTGCAGATGATTAACAAAACGCACAACAAGGGAAACATCCATGATCGTCTCTTATCCTAACTGATGACTTTCATATTCTTGAGCTTTCAGGCGTGCTAATTCACTGCGATAAGAAATCACATCCAACCAATCCATCTGGTTTATCTCTGAAGGAGACCAGCGAAAATAAAGCGCTAGTTCTGCTCCAAATTGTCTGGCAGAGAGGATTGGCGTTGCGTAAAAAAAGCAAAAAAAGCCTTCAATATTGCGACAATATCCATCACATCAACCCGATCAATCAATTCAATAGATTCACGTGACATATCAGCCAAAAGTGCTGTGATGCCTTCTGTTGCCTCACTTGTGAACAAAACTTGAGAAAGCTTCGTGATAAGCACATCATTGCTCAAAGTTGTTTTTTGCTCTCCAAACTCAGGAAGCAGCAGCTCTGTCAATTGTGGTCCAATGAGCACCGCTAATTGCTTGGCATGCTTAAAAGTGGGGCGATAAAAGGTCAGTTTCTTGCAGAGAGATTCTTTGCCACCTTTATCTTGATAAGGAAGCGGAACCTGCAATTCCACGTCAATGCTGGTTTGTAAACTTGTCATGATCAATTCCTATAAATTGAGAATAGAGCGGCGGCGAGAACCGATCTCTTGCCCGTTGCGGACAAGCCAGCCGCCCCGTTTAAAAGAAAAGCGGTGCAAAACAGAACCATCCCAAAATTCCGTATAATCCCAAACATTTTTGATCTCGCAATCATAGCCTGTGGCTTTCCCAGCTGTTAAGCCTTCGCTATCCACTTTGACCAACCGCCCTGTCACATCAATGGAATGTTCATGCTCACGCCCATCTTCTTCAGAAATCACATGTTTTTTGCCAGTGAATTTATGACGAAGACCAGGAGGACCACCAAAAATACCGATGACCTCAGGGGTATGGCTGCGGATTTTCATTTGTAAACTCAAAGCTTTCACACCAAGACCGCTCACATCAATTTGCATATCAGAGCCGCCCGGTTGATAGGTTTCTGTAATTTCTTCCAACGTGGGCAGTTTCAATGTTTCAAGATCAAGGTGAAGATTCACATCATCATCAACAATCAAGGTAAAACCGCGTACAATGCGTAAAGTCATGCTTTAACTCCTTGCTGCTTTGCGATAAGTTTCAAGCGTATCGCCAAATTGATAAGTCATTTTCTTTTGGATATCTTCAGCCAAACGATCAAAATAAGCGCTATTGCGCCGGCTGCCGAAACTCAAATCTTCTAAAGGTGGCACTTCTTCTGCATCAAATTCGACCCGCAATTTTCCCAATTGTAAAGTGCTGTTGGAATTTAAATCGCGGTCAAACCAAACACGGCCACCCAAAAGCGCACCACGCGCAATCATATCATCAAGAAAGCTGGTCAAAGAGCGGGTAATGGCAATGACATGTTGACCAGTAAGGTTTTCATCATTCGCCCAAGGGCGCAAATTGTTAATGATGGTTTTTTCCAAAGCTGCACGGGTGCGCACCACATTGACAAAACGCCAAAGCGGATCACTGGAGGTGGTATGGTTGCCCCATAAAATGCGCCCATTGGCAGCCATTTGCCCATGCGCATTTTGACTAAGTCGTGCTGGAATAAAGGTTGCAATATCGGCTTGGTTAAGGCGATTTGCCTCATGATCAATTTCCCCATCAAAATAGCTAATGGGGCGTGCTGTCCCTAAAATGCCATGCACATCTTGGTTGGAAGGAGACCAAAAAACACCGCCCCTTTGCTTGTCCCG
>NZ_JBHIRW010000140.1:0-1900 GCF_042197445.1 Bartonella sp. AA1HLJMS
TTTGGCTCAAATGACGCAAGTTAAAAAACTTCTCCTGCAAAAATAAAATCGATCAATCTCGGTTCTTCTTTTTTGTTAATTAAGCAAATGATTTTATTATTTAATTTATCAATTAGCTCCATTTGTGAAGCCAACTTTAATCTTTGTTCATACAGGGTCTTATTTTTTTGCTTAATTAAAGTGGATAGGTTTTCAAGTACTACTTGCTGTTGTTCAATTGACTTATCTCGCTCTGCAAGAGTGGCTTCATGCCATCTCATCCAACTATCAAATTTTGACTTATGCCATTCTTCTCTTTTTTTAAGAATTGTTGTGTGAGTTTCGTGTCGTTTCACAAGATCTTCTACGCTACAGTCACGACATGGTACTTTTCTCCATTCTTCCACCAATCTATTTCCATTCTTCATTTTCGTATTACAACCTATTAATCTACAAAACTGGGTGTAGATCTTCTTCAATATTCCGTTTCTCATGATCTTTCTTCTTTAAGCCTGTGAATGATGCTGTGGGTGTTTGTTGTTATCTGTAGAATTATTCATACGAATTGCCCCATCCGATGTTGTAAATTTCTCCGTTAAAGAAATCGTACTTTTTCCTTGTTCTGTTATTAGAAGAGAAACACCATGAGATTTATTCTCATACATATGAAGAAACCAATCTAGTGTAACCCAAGGTGGACCTTTGGATTCAGACAATTGGATAATTATGTTCCAATATTTTGGAGAAATACTATTGCGATCGCGCATTTTACGTGCAGCTTCATAGCTACAACCGATTTCCTTCGCAAATTGACCTATAGATCCCCAAGACTCAATCAAATTTTTGACATAAAAATTATTAACCATGATCAAAATAGTACATTACGTACAATTTTAAATCAAGATAAAATAGTACACAATGAATGAAAAAAATAGTGGATAATGTACGAATGAGTTATTTGCCAAAAGATAGACTTAAAATAGCACGTAAAAATGCTGGGTATGCAACACCGAGCGAGGCTGCGCGCGCTATATCAGCTCTTAATCAAAATACTCTAATTAGTCATGAAAATGGAAATCGTCCTGTTTCTCGACAAAAAGCCGAACTCTATGGACAAGTATTTAACGTCGATCCGGGATGGATTTTATATGGTGAATCTCCTCAAGAAAATCCTAGTCTTAATATAAGTATTCCTCTTATTTCATGGATTAGTGCTGGAGAGTTAAGCGAGCAAGATGGGATAATGGATTTTTCAGATTATCCTATGACAGAAGCTGTTAATCTTCCTGCCGGTGAATGGATTGCATTGCGTGTAGATGGTGCATCCATGAATAAAATTAGTCCTCCAGATTCCATAATACTTGTAAATATGCGAGACAAAAAGCTTGTACCTAATGCCTGCTATGTAATTGCAGATGAAACTGGGCAAGCTACATATAAGCGATATAGACCAAATGATAATCCTCCTTTTCAGCCTGCTTCGTACGATAAAACAATAAAAGCTCCAAAACTTGAAGGTGCCATTTCTATAATAGGTCGTGTACGACGCACTATTCTTGACATGTAAGTACAATTAAGATTCTCTATTTAAGTTATCAATTAGATGCCATCAGCAAGTCATAGCAGATTATTGATTCTACAATAAACTGCATGCTTATTGATTCTTAAATTAGTCGATGATTCGTCATTTTTTATTTTTTTGAAAAAATAGTACATTATGTACTTGACTACCTTTAGTGCATAATGTACTAATATATTCCATAAACCACGCACAAACAATCGCCAAGAGGCGTTAGGGAGGAAAAATTATGGATAAGCCAATTCTTATAAATTCTGATGAAATCTTATTAGTTGTCTATGATGATGATCAAAACATTGGTCGGTCGGGACCACTGGATGAAAGCCAAGTTCTAAAAATTAT
>NZ_JBHIRW010000141.1:0-1857 GCF_042197445.1 Bartonella sp. AA1HLJMS
AATTCTTCATATTCTCTTGTACCATCATCATATTCGTAAAGATTGTAAAAATACTCTGCTACCCCTAATCCCCATGGTGCATATCCAACCGCTGTTGCAACAAACTTTTTTCCCCCCTTCTGTTTACGTTTTTTTAAAAACATCTGGTTTAATATCCCCTATCTAAATCCATAACTTTACCAATGGGTTTATTTGCCTCAAAATGGACCGTACAGAAGCGTTTTTAATTTCAATGTGGTTTTTATCGCAAAATCTTTAAATCGCTCTGTAAGGTGCCTTTCTGTCAATTTAAACGCATATCTATTCTCAAAATCATCAGCAAACTTCACTACTTTGCTGTTTATCATTCAATGCCCTTTAAAACTTCTTCAAGTTCTTTTTGAAGCTTTTCTATGCGTTCTGATGGCATCGGTGCCTTTTTATTTGTTTCCTTTTCAGGCTTTTCAAGGCTCCTAAGAATGTGCTTTGCATGAAAGCGAATATTGCCTTCAAGCGTCTTACAATAACGATAAAAATCTGCTGTTGAGGGCATAAAGGTCGAATTTAAGCCCTCGGCTTTGCCTTTCAAAGCGTTCTTTGTTGCCGTTTGCAATACCCAGCTGCTTATGCCTTCAAGAGCGTAAAGATACGCAAGCGCTGTCGCTTTCTCATCTGATCCCATGGGGCTCTTAAGTCCATTTGAAAGGACAAGATACGTTGTTTGAATTTCTTCTTCAGTCGCTTTCTTTTCAAGCTTTTGCAACGCATCATGAACTAATGAAGTAATTCTCTCCGCTTCTGCAATCAATGGTTTTTGCCCTGTCTTCCAATGGAATGGTGGTTCGGTTGTCATCCTCGAATAGAAATTTGTACACACTATCTGAATTTTTGATATTGGACATGTGCTGTGCAACGCGATAACTCCATCCACGCTGCTGTACTGTTGTTTCAGTGCTTGACTTTCCATAGTTTTTTCCTTTCTGTAAATCTTCAATTGCCTTGCGTACCCAGTTGCGCCATGTTGCTTGCCAATCCGTTTTGCATGCGTCCTTACCTGCCTTGGCATTCCAATAATCTCTAAATTTTGCGATTTCGACTTTCACACGCTCTGAAGGCAAGCCTTCGTTGATTGCAAAATCGTAATCGGGTTCAAAATCCGCAGGCAATCGACAACCTCTATCGGCTTTAACCCGCTTGGCTTTTTTAGGAACGTTTTCTTGCTCGTGAATGGGAGGTTGGTTGTCTGATGATGTTGCGATTTGATTTGGTTCGCTTTCAATCGCATCAACCTCGATTGGCTCGTCAACCAAATCGATTGTTTCTAAATCTTCAAAATCAATTTCTTTTTTTAATAAAACGTTAGTTTTATTTTTTTTATATATGTTAATGTTATTGTTAATGGCATTGCGTTCGCATTGCGCAACACTATGCGCATCGTATGCGCTCTGCATGCAATCCGCATATGCGTTTTCTTTTATATGATTATTGTCATTTTTACCTTTTGTTTTATGCCATCTAGAATGAGCTGCTTTTGTTGCTGCTTCTGATTTCTCTTTGCTATCATTTAATTCTAATTCAACATCTGGGTTCCACAACCGACCATCTTCTAAACAAATGATATGTCCAGTTTCTAATAAAAGATCTAATGCCTTCTGAAATTTTTTTACTGAGCAGCCAGCCAATAAAGATAACACTTTAAAATTATTCGTAAGCGGCTCTCCTGTGCGAAGCATTTGAAAGCGCAACTTAACATATATGAAACCTTCAAAAGCTGGCAAATATGCAAGATCAAGTAGCCACTTGTCTGCAAAAAGCCTCGTCCATGGTAATTTACTGGACATACCCCAATTCCCTTTCTTTAACTAAATATAAAATTGC
>NZ_JBHIRW010000142.1:0-1841 GCF_042197445.1 Bartonella sp. AA1HLJMS
ATAAGATTTCATCAGAATTTATAAGAATTGGCTTATCCATAATTTTTCCTCCCTAACGCCTCTTGGCGATTGTTTGTACGTGGTTTATGGATACCAATGTAGCGTATTTAGGAACGTGTGTCAATACATATGTACCGATTTTAGAAATTTTTTACATAAATATAAAAAGTCACTTAGAAAATTAAAACTGTAATTACTGAAAAAGGGATATATGTTTAGAATAGCTAGAGATTTAATAATACTAATTACATTGAATTTTAATATTCTAATCGATTATTTTGCAAATATTTGCATAATTCTCTCCTTAACAGAAATATACGATAAGAAGAAAATTATGCTCATATGATTTAACTATTTTAAAATCTCGGTGTTTTTATCCAGTCTATAGGCGCAGCCCAAATTAATGCAATATCTTTTATTTCTGGATACAACCTATTTAAACTCTCTAAATTAAATAAACCAGGCTTACTACCTTGCTTTATTATTTTGACAAAACAACGTCCATCTTGCGTATAGACAATTGCTTTTTTATTAAGAAGTAAACTTGGAGAAATGTTTTCTGAATAAAATAAAATAGATTTATCCTCAATGAAAGGTTCCATTGAGTCGCCTTCAACTTTTACTGCGCATGTATCCTTTGTAATATATGGGGGCATTTCCACTTCTTCAAGCCAACCATCTTCATAGGGGATAATTTCTGAACCTGCTCCTACATAACCCATTAAGGGTATAGTTTTTTTTCGTGGAAGTGGGTATTTTGTGATTTCCTCAATTGCTATACCTTCTTGTGCACTTATTCCTCGTTCACCTGTCAGCATTTTATTGACTGCAGAGCGGTAGATAGGGCGATGCATCTTCTCACTTAGTTGTCTGGCAAGCGATGATTGAGATAATCCAGATTCTTGTAAGGCTTCACTTAGCCAAATTTTCATAATGTTATTCATGGTTTCCATTATATCTTTGTTAGAAAAAAAATCTTTTGTGATTTTCGTTACGTTTTCTATTGATTTTGTACCTAAATAAGCTACAATATGACTTATGAAACAATTTTCGGAAATAATAAATTTATTAGGTGGGGTTCGTAGGGTATCTCAGTTGCTTGGGGTTCATAGAACACGCGTGTACGTCTGGCTCCGTCCTGTATCAAAAGGTGGAACTGGTGGGAGAATTCCAACAAAACATATCCCAATTCTTTTGAATGAAGCCAACAGAATTGGAGCACCAATTAAGGCAGAAGACTTTTTCTCGTTTTTTTATAGGACGCAATCATGTGATTCTAAATTATCTTCACAATCTACTTTTATTGCTGCCCCTACAGATAATAACGAACAGCAACAGCACCCTTCACACTCTTAAAGAAGAAAGATCATGAGAAACGGAATATTGAAGAAACTCTACACACGGATTTGTAGATTAATAGGTTGTAATACGAAAATTGAGAATGGAGATAAGTTTGTGAAAGAATTTATACAAATACCGGATCGTGATTGTAGCATAGAAGATCTTATAAAACGACATAGAACTCATACAAAAATTCTTGCAAAACAAGAAGAATGGCATAAGTCACAATTTGATAGTTGGATGAGATGGCATGAAGCAACTCTTGCAGAGCGAGATAAGTCAATTGAACAACAGCAAGTAGTACTTGAAAACCTATCCTCTTTAATTAAGCAAAAAAATGAAACGCTATACAGCCAAAGGCTAAAGTTAGCTTCACAGATGAAAGTTATTGATGAATTAAACAATAAAATCACTGAGTTAATCAACAAAAAAGAAGAACCGAGATTGATCGATTTTATTTTTGCAGGAGAAGTTTTTTAACTTGCGTCATTTGAGCCAAA
>NZ_JBHIRW010000143.1:0-1839 GCF_042197445.1 Bartonella sp. AA1HLJMS
GCCAACCAATCAAAAATACTTTAGCAGAAACCTATTTACGTATGCGGGGTATTACATGTGATTTGCCTGCTGATTTACGCTTTCATAGCAAATGTCCACACCCTTTAGGGATTACACTGCCCGCGTTGGTTGCTCTTGTTAAGGGTGCTGGCTCCTTTCCCATTCATAGAACCTTTTTACAAGCCAATGGCTGCAAAACAGATCAAAAACCAGCCAAAGCCATGTTGGGGTCTGTCATGGGCGGTGCTGTGCATTTAAGCCAAGACAATCCCAAACATCTGGTCATTTGTGAGGGCATTGAAACCGGTCTGGCTCTGCTGTCTGGGTTGTTATCAGAGCCCGTTGATTTATGGGCGTCCCTTTCAACCCTATGAAAATGCAAAATAGATATAAAATATCTATTTTAACAGTAGCTATTGAAGAAACAGTAAAAATACATTACATTAGAACTATTTTGTAACACATTAAGTGGTCGTAAAATGGCTGAGACAACATTTACTTTTCGCGTCGATGATGTATTAAAAAGTGAATTTTCCAAAGCAGCAAAGGCGTGTGATAGATCTGGTGCACAATTATTGCGCGATTATATGCGCGATATCGTAAAAGAACAAAAAGAAAAAAGTGCATACGATTTATGGTTTCGGGAACAAGTTCAATTAGGGATAAACTCTGCTAATGCAGGTGATATAATATCTTCTGAAGAAATCGAAGCAGAAGCAAAGGAATGGCGCCTAAAAACACAAAGTAAACTAGATAGATCAACTTTATGAAGCTAATTTGGACACAAGTAGCACACGTTGACCGCAAAAAGATCCGTGAATACATATCACAAGATAATCCTTCTGCTGCCTTAAAATTTGATCAACTTTTATCTGAAAAAGTAGAAAAACTTGTTAAATTTCCTACTCTTGGTCGTTTAGGACGAATTGTAAATACACGTGAACTTATTGTACATCCAAATTATATCATGATTTATGATATTTCAAATGGCGTTGTGCGTATTTTACGTGTGCTTCATACAAAGCAAAAATTTCCTTAATCAACTGTATTTTTATTTATTTGCTAATTGAAGCAAATTATTTTCTACAATACTGCGCTCCGTATCAGTAAGTAATGATAGATTACTATTTTTATAATATTGCGAATATGATTGCATAATTACTTTGCACACCGCTTAGTTTCTACTCGTAAAAATAATGATGATACTCTTGGTAAATAACGTTTTATTGTCAATGATGTGACCGTTGAAAAGCTTGGGGAACTCTTAAAAGAAAACCCCCGTGGTCTCTTAATGGTTCGTGATGAATTATCTGTTTTTTAGCCAATCTGGAACGAAGAGAATATCAAACAGACCGTGCCTTTTATTTAACAGCTTTTAATGGAGATGATCAATTTACCTATGACCGTATCGAGCGTGGAACCATTTTTATCCCTTATGTCACTTTATCCATGATTGGAGGCATTCAACCTTCACGCATTATTCCGCTCATTCAAGCAATACACCGTGGAATAAACGATGATGGTTTATTGCAACGCTTTCAAATGATTGTCTGGCCCGATGACAATAAAGAGTGGCAATTGGTTGATAAACCGCCCAATCAAGAGGGGTGGCAAAAGTATGAAGGAGTTTTTCGCTCTTTTCGTGATAAACGCTTAGGGTCTCCCGAACAACCACTGATTATGCGTTTTTCTCCTAAAGCACAAGTGAAGTTTTATGAATGGTTCGAGCATCTTCATAAAGAGGCAAAAGGAGGTACGCATTCAGAAAGCTTACAATCGCATCTTTTAAAAATGCCAAAGACCATAGCAAGCCTTGCGTTGATTTTTGAACTTCTTGAC
>NZ_JBHIRW010000144.1:0-1835 GCF_042197445.1 Bartonella sp. AA1HLJMS
ATTTCCAGCAATGTCTACACGACAGCAAATATATGCTTGATTGTAAATTTTAGCATTTCCGTAAACGTGTACACTTTTCCCTATAACAGAATTCCCATAAATCCGCGCATAGTCAAAAACCTTGGCATTATCTCCAACATCAGCACCACCAACTTCGGCATAATCAAAAACTTGTGCATTGCCATAAACGCGTGCATTCCCATAAACCCGCGCATCATCATAAACTTTGGCATCACCGTAAACGTGTGCATTGCCAAAAATCCAACAGTCTCTCTTATGGCTTAAGTTGCTCTCTTTTTCTATAAAACCGCCTAGGTCACCTTTTTTGACATATCCAAAGTCTCTTAATGCTCTAATTCGGTGAAGAGTTCTTCCATCAAACACAGTTTTTTCATCAGTAAATTCGTATTTTTTCATCTGGTCTTTTCTCCAGTTGAGATTCTTTTATTGCCATCAATCCAGTCGTCCCAACATACACATGCTGCACCGTAAATTTTTGCATGACCGTAAACATGCGCATCACCGGAAACTTCTGCATTGCCGTAAACACGCGCCCTATCGTAAATGTATGGCTCTTCGTAAACTTGTGCATTGCCATAAACTTCTGCATTATCAAAAACGTGCGGTTCACCGCAAATATGTGCATCACCGTAAACTTCTGCATGACCGTAAATGCATGGTTCATCGAAAACTTCTGCTTTGCCATAAATACGAGAATTGCCGTAAACATGTGCATAACCGTAAACTTGTGCATTTTCGTAAACCTTAGCATTACCAAAAACCTTGGCATTACCATAAACTTTTGCATAATCCCCAATCCAGCAATTACCATGATGACTTAGATTGTCTTCTTTCTCGATATAGCCGCCAAGATCACCTTTCTTGACGTCCCCCAAATCTCTCAGTGCACGAATGCGGTGAAGGATTTTGCCCCCAACTTCGATTGTTTCATCAGTAAGTTCGTATTTTTTTTCCATGGTTTAAGTCGCCCTTATCTTAAAACAGTGTCATTTCCAGATACTTTTGTATTTCCGGTTACTTCGGCATTCTCGCAAACTATTGCACCACCAAACACACGGGCATTTCCAGAGATTTTTGCGTGACCGCCAACTTTAGCTTTTTCAGAGACATGTGCTCCATCATAAATTTCGGCACAACCACCAACCTTTGCTTTACCGAAAATACGAGCATTGTCACAAGCGGATGCAACGTGCGAAATTGTAGCGTTGTCGAAAACTTCTGCATTGTCATAAACGCGTGCATGTTCGGAAATTACGGCGTCATGGTATATTCTTGCTTTTCCATAAACCTTGGCATCACCGCAAACTTTTGCATTAACGTAAATGACTGCATCATCGTAAACATGTGCATCATCGTAAACACGTGCATCATCGTAAACACGTGCATCATCGTAAACTTGTGCACTTCCATAAATACGAGAATTGTCGTAAACCTTGGCGTTACCGTAAACTTGTGCCTTATCGTAAACTTGTGCCTTATCACAAACCGTAGCATTTCCACTAATACAGGCGCCATCAAATATCTTGGCATTATCAAAAATGGTAGCGCTTTCAAGCACCTTGGCATCACCATCTACCCAACAATCATCTTCATGACTTAGGTTGTCTTCTTTCTCGATATAGCCTCCTAGGTTGCCTTTCTCGACATCACCAAAGTTTCTTAAAGCACGTATACGGTGAAGGATTTTGCCATCAACATTGATTGTTTCATCAGTAAATTCATATTTTTTTTCCATGGTTTTACTCCTTTAAGTTAGATTCTGCCTTTGTCGTTCTTGCAAAAGAACGGCATTGCATTGTGTGGTGAATTTTTTG
>NZ_JBHIRW010000145.1:0-1832 GCF_042197445.1 Bartonella sp. AA1HLJMS
ACTTGGTATTCAATTAGGTAGGTATCAAAATGAAAAAAATTGAAAAAAATAAAAAATACGTATTGACTTTAAAGAAAGGTTCGTTTAGAAAGGTCGACAAGTGCTTAAAAACCACGAATCCAATAGCGGATAAACCACGATAAGGTTTCTCCCATTTTAAAAAACTGACTTTCTTTTATGCTGTCGTTGGCATATAACGATTTATGTCGGGTGTAGCTATACCATACAAGACCCTTCGCGAGGGAAAAGTATAGCGGCGGACTATTGGCCGTGTTTTTAGCGCCCGGCGCCCTTATGGGCTGTCAATTAAAAACTTCTAACCAATAGGATTACTAGCATGAAAGCTACAGTTAAAAAGAGAAAACCATCCAAAAAATATGAATTGACTAATGAAATAGATCATATGACTGGTCTCACATTATACCGTATACGCGCCTTAAAAGATTTTGGAGATGTCAAGGCGGGGGATTTAGGTGGTTTTATAGAAAATGAAAGCAACCTATCGCATTATGGTACGTGCTGGGTATATGATAAAGCCCGCGTTTTTCAAAATGCCCGCGTTTCTGGGAATGCAAAAGTAAGAAGCTTTTTTGTAGACGTTTGTGGGAATGCAAAAATTTATGGGAATGCTATTTTTGAAGCTATTTTTATGGGAGGCAATGCGCGTCTTTATGGGAATGCTCATATTAAAGGTGCTGTTGTAATTGAAGGCAATGCAAAGATTTATGATAATGCCTATGTAACTGATCATGCTCATATTTCTGATGATGCCGTCATTTGTGATAATGCTCATGTTGGAGGCAATGCAAAAATAAGCGGTGCTGCTTATATTTGTGATGACGCGCGTGTTTTCGATGATGCCGTTGTATGTGGTGCTCTTATCTCAGGAGATTCTTATGTTCATAGCGCCGCTTCTTTAACAGCAGATGATCATATTTGGAATGAAGCATATCCCGAATTTGGTAGTGAAGATGATTATTATCGTCATGAGTATTATGATGATTTTGAAGACTATTATGATGCTGATCTTGAATCGGAAAATGATGACGATTTAGAATGTGAAAAAGAAGCTGCTTAATTAAACAATAGGGCGGTGCGGGGGCGCCTCCTTATAACCATTTCATTTAAAAATTTGTTTGAATATTAGATTAGGGAGCTACCTATGACCACTAAAACTGTATCCAAAAAATATGAACTTACTAATGAAACTACAGAAGTTAAAGACCATCTCTATGGTAGAGTTAGAACACTTTATCGCATTAAAGCTTTAAGAAGTTTTGGAAGTGTTAAAAAAGGAGATTTAGGGGGCTTTATTGAAAGTGAATACAACTTATCACATGATGGCAATTGCTGGGTTGGTGATGATGCCAAGGTTTATAATGCTGCTATGGTTTGGGGGCATGCGAAGGTTTTTGAAAATGCAATAATTTGTGATGAGGCGTGTGTTAATGGGTTTGCGAAGGTTTACGGTAATGTACGTGCTTATGGAAAGGCAATTATTGGTGGCAGGGCGCGTGTTTTTGGAGATACGCAACTTATTTTGGGGGCATGGGTTACAGGAAGAAAAGAGATTTCTACAGGTTTAATATCCTTTTGTAGATAGATAAAGACTGTAGAGGAATTGATTAAAGCGGCTGTGGCGTCTAAAAGATAGAATAAAAAAAAGCCGCGTCCTTTAAGACACGGCTTTTATTATCAAAACAGCTAGCGATCTAAATAAACGATTAAAAGAAATAACCGAAATATAAAAGAACATCTCTTTATTGCACAAAACGTATCAAAAAGCAAGCTGTTAAGTAAAATAAAAATGGGATTCACACTGTAGATTCAGT
>NZ_JBHIRW010000146.1:0-1819 GCF_042197445.1 Bartonella sp. AA1HLJMS
TCAGCCAAGCAGATCGCAAAGCGGAAAAAATTATTTTCAATGAATTAAGCAAAGCGCGCCCCAAATTTGGTTTTCTGATGGAAGAGTCAGAAGAAATCATTGGAGAAGATTCACAACACCGTTTTATTGTTGACCCTTTAGATGGCACCACAAATTTTCTCCATGGCATTCCTTTTTTTGCTGTTTCCATTGCCTTAGAAAGCCAAGGAAAAATCGTTGGTGGTGTCATTTACAATCCCGTGAATGATGAACTCTTCACCGCAGAACGCGGGTGTGGTGCTTTTTTCAATGACCGCCGCTGTCGCGTTTCTGCACGGCGCAGACTAGAAGATTGTGTCATTGCCACAGGCATGCCTCATTTTGGTCGCCCAAATCATGGAGCCTATCTTATTGAATTACGTAATGTGATGGCAGAGGTTGCCGGACTTCGCCGTTTTGGTGCTGCTGCTCTTGATTTAGCTTATGTGGCTGCTGGAAGAACCGATGGCTTTTGGGAAGATAACCTGCAAATTTGGGATATGGCTGCTGGAATACTGATGGTTCGTGAAGCCGGTGGTTTTGTCACCGATAAAGAAGGCGGCAACAATATATTTCGCAAAAAAAATATCATTGCCGGCAATGAACACATTCGCCTAAAATTAGAAAAAACCCTCAAAAAAGGCATTTAGACCTCAGAAAAGATCTAGCAGATGACCTCAGCCAAGCAGATCGCAAAGCGGAAAAAATTATTTTCAATGAATTAAGCAAAGCGCGCCCCAAATTTGGTTTTCTGATGGAAGAGTCAGAAGAAATCATTGGAGAAGATTCACAACACCGTTTTATTGTTGACCCTTTGAGATGGCACCACAAATTTTCTCCATGGCATTCCTTTTTTTGCTGTTTCCATTGCTTTAGAAAGCCAAGGGAAAGTCGTTGCTGATGTCATTTACAATCCCGTGAGTGATGAACTCTTCGCCGCAGAACGCGGGTATGGTGCTTTTTTCAATAACCGACGCTGTCGCGTTTCTGCTCGACGCAGACTGGAAGATTGTGTCATTGCTACAAGCATGCCTCATTTTGGTCGCCCAGGTCATGGAACCTATCTTATTGAATTACGCAATATAATGATGGAAGTTGCCGGACTTCACCGTTTTGGTGCTGCTGCTCTTGATTTAGCTTATGTTGCTTCTGGCAGAACCGATGGCTTTTGGGAAGATAACCTGCAAATTTGGGATATGGCTGCTGGAATACTGATGGTTCGTGAAGCCGGTGGTTTTGTCACCGATAAAGAAGGCGGCAGCGATATATTTCGCAAAAAAAATATCATCACAACAAAACGCCCCAAGAAGCAACAACGACATCAGAAGCCAACATTCTCCCCTACTTCTCTTAAGAAATCACCGCCTACACAGCAAAAAAGATTGACTATAATTTAAAATATCCCCTCTCTGCTAAGGGCTATCACATATGCCTCTCATAGTTTTCACCTCTACATGACAACAGAAATTTTAGCAAATCCATTGATTTATACAGCCATTCCCCCCCCTTCATTTAACCATTATCTCAGATAGTCTATGAAATACTCTCGAGATTTATAGTAACAAAAATCTTTGTTTTCCAAAATTGCTTTCTGCATTTCACTTGCAAGCTGCTCTTTATCTTTTTCAATAGCCTCTTTCAGCGCCTTTACCTTCTTATCCCCAAAGATAACTTTTAATTTTTCTTTTAACTTTTTTTCCTCAACAAGCTTCTCCCAAAAGATCAATCGGTTATCGCATTTCTCATTTGATGATTTCATCCACTCTTTAACGCCTAATTTGTAAGCTTCTTCAAATGTTGG
>NZ_JBHIRW010000147.1:0-1816 GCF_042197445.1 Bartonella sp. AA1HLJMS
CCCCCCTTAATACGATCAAAGTAAGTTGAATGCCTCACTTTTTATATTATAAATATTGGATATCCTCTAATTTGTAGTTTTTTTCCTAAAATTTCCTGTTAAAATAAGAATAAAATCAATCAATACCCAAGGTATAATTATAAAAATAATCCCTATAAGCCCTATCCCCATAAATAGTAGACCTATTGTACTTAGTATAGTTATAAGAAGCATTACAATGCCTGTTATAATTTTACCAACCATAAAACGATGAATCCCCAATGCACCAAAACACAAGCAAACGATCGCTAACAACATTTTTGATTGTTGTGGCTGCCCTGCTGACAAGATAGGGAAAACAGACTTAATAGTATCCCCTTCACAGACAAAATCAACCATATCACCAACCTTTGGTGGCTTTTTTCCTGACCAATTCCTACTCAAGAACTGATAACGCTTACCATCACCACCTGAAACGAAATAATTTCCTTGATCCTGACTAATAATTTTACCTTTCATCTTCACCACCTATAAAATTGTTATGCATAAAGAAGCTTTTCTTCTAATATGATAATATGTTGGATAAACCTCACTGCATGAATACGATCTGTACTCACCGTGATATACGACATTTAAAAAAGCCTAAAATCCCCCAACAACTTAAAATTCCCGCATTTATAAGTGGCAATACAAAGCACGCTGTTCGATTTGTACTTTTGTTTTTTATATGAAATAGTACATTCTTTTTCAATATTTTTATTTAAATACTCATAATTTTATTTAATATTTAACATTAAAGACATAGAATAAAATAACTTACATTATTAAATTAATATATTGATAAATATAAATAAAATTATTTATTTATATTAAAATTTTGTCGAGTTGCTATAACTTGGTAATTTTATTGCCATCTGCATCTCTAAAATATCCAGATAAAATAACTATAAAATCAATAAATGACCACAGTATATTGATAAGAATTCCTATACCTGTTACATTTATGAGAAGCATTACGATACCCGTTCCAATTTTACCAGCCATAAAGCGGTGAATACCCAACCATCCCAAAAAAAAACAAATAACTGCCAGACCTAATCTTGATTGCTCTGATTCTTTTTGACTCAAGAGAGGGAGAACAGATTTAACAACATTATCTTCATATACAAAATCAACAATATCCCCTATACTCGGTGGTTTTTTTCCTAACCAATTCCAATCCTCAAATTGATAACGCTTATCATCACCTCCCGAAACGAGATAAACTCCTTGATCTTGACCAATAATTTTACCCTTCATCCTTGCCCACCTATAAAGCTGCTCCTTATGTGTTATTCATAAAGAGATTATTTCTTTTTATAATATGTTGATTAACCTCACGACGTAAATAAAATTTGTAGCAGCCGTGATAAACATGAAATTAAAATAGTTTTGTCCCCCCAATGATCTAACGCTTTCTGCTGCTATAAGCAGCAATACAAAACAACCTTAGTTGATTTACGTCGTTGTTTTACCCACATAAAATAGCACAGTCTTTTTCAATACTTTTACTCAGCTGTGCATACTTCTCTTAATATCTCACATTAAAGAAATAGAATACAATAATCCTGCATTATGCAACTTAATATATTGATCGAAATAAAAAGTAAACTTTACTATTTTTTTTATTATAAGATTTTCACAAATCTGTAATCTGATTCCCATCTTTATCAGTAAATTTTCCAGCAACAATGAGTATAAAATCAACAATTGCCCAAATACCGGTAATTATCAATCCAAACAATGATAAAGATAAAACGAGCATTAAAGTACCCGTCCGAACTCTCCCAACCATAAA
>NZ_JBHIRW010000148.1:0-1773 GCF_042197445.1 Bartonella sp. AA1HLJMS
ACCAGCTCACAAGCTTACGAAACAAACCTTCATGAGAGAGATCAGATACATTGCTGTCTTTTTCTAAACGTTCATCATCATGCATCATTCTGCCATCCATGAGGTACTCTCATATTCCATTCTGCCGCTATAAGCTGGTCGCTTTTGTATTTCTTTTGGTGGTTTGTATGAAATACACATCAGTCCAAAGGCATCTGCCCCATGACTGGACCAATCATGCTCTGCTCCCAAGCCAATATTACGCTTCTCATCCCATTTCTCGTGATACCAGTTCAGTGCCTTACGTCCTGCTACTGTCGTCTTCTCATTAAACCAAACAGAAGGCAAAACACGACGGACTGTTTCTATACGTATCTTAACAGCCCCTGCTCCCTGATTAGGGATAACTTTTGTTTGAAAGCCTGCCTGTTTAAGAGCGCTCTCAAAACTCACATTGTGCACACGGTCTCTGGTCGCACCGTCATGGGGGAGAACCATCAATGCCTTCTCATAACCATTTTGACGCAACCAACCGATATGTTCCGATAACGGCTGTCCCTGTGCTTCGTAATAATTAAGCACTCTGATCTCTCTACCAACAAATTGCGCTATCCATATCGCCGTGGCATCTGCCTTGGCGCCTGTCCCCCCAATATCCCAAAAGGCGCGTATCTGCATTAAAGGATCACGAGCAACACGCCCTATCCGCCCCTCTTGCTCGGCTGCCAACATTTCCTTTTGATAATAAGCGCCTTGAACCGCTGTAAGATAAGCCCCTTCCCAGATATGCTTATAGGTCTCTGGGCGGTTTCTCAGATCATCAAGCCGCGCTTCATTCAAGATCTTGGGAAACTTCGGATTGTCTGACCAGTTAATCTCCACACGCTTGATTGCCTCATTGTCTGAAAAGCGAAACCGCTTCTCAACGGGGGCATTCTCTCGCAACGGGTTCCATGTCACCCATAATTCTGCCCGCCATCCCTCTCCTTCTTCTCGCAAAGTCGGTATAAGCGTTTGCCAAGCCGTCTCTGTTACCGGCTCTGCTTCATCAACCCAACAAAGCAAAATGCGCCCCATCGATTTAATGCTCGCAATATTACGGTCAAGACCAGAAAACTGAAAGGCTACGCGACCATCTATCGACTTAATCGAAGATTCCCCAACCTTGTAATAGTCCTTTAAAAAGTCGTGCGCTTCAATGGCGCGCTTAATCTCCTCCAATGAACTTTCTGCTAGCGAGTTCTGAAACTGACGTGCACAAAGAATGGTCCCCGATATCCCCTGCATACCAAATTGATAGCCTTTTAAAGCAGCCATCAATGCAAATGATCTTGTCTTTCCAGACCCTCGTCCACCCCAAGCCGCCCGTACCAAAGCGTCCCCTGCAAAAATAGGAATGAGTTTTGGTACAATACTAATCTGTCGTGTTGTCATTGACCAAAGGCGCGATTTCTACACGCGTTATCACCTTAATGGCTCCCCCATCTTCACCTGTTACCTGTAAAGGCAACACCTTACCAAGCAACGCTAAATAAGCAGCGGGGCATTCCATAGCCTGTTTTTCCAAATAAGAAATCAAACCATCCTTGCCAATTTTATTCCCAGCATTCTCAGCAGCCTTAACCACTGCTTCTTTTAAAATGCGCGTCATCTTATTCGGAACGCCTTTGACACGCCCTTGACCTGCCTTTGGGGGTATACGCTTTTTAATGGGTTGTGGAGCCTGCTGTGTATTTTCTGATGTCATAAAATACGCCCTCCAGATAATAAAAAACCCCGCATTTGCGGGGATTC
>NZ_JBHIRW010000149.1:0-1759 GCF_042197445.1 Bartonella sp. AA1HLJMS
ATGGAGGAGGTTGGTTAACACATCCAGCTGTATTTAAGAGAGCTATGCAACTCAATAGTTTTAAGATTTTCTTCATTCTTCCCCTCTTTCAATGGATTTATTTACGATAAAACAGCTCGGAGGCTTGTTGATATTTTCTGTCACCGCTGCTTAAAACAACGGTGAACAATATTGAGATGATTGGTTGAGAAAACAATCCCACCATTCCAAGCAAAGGCAAGGATGGCAGATTGTTGATCATCACAAACAGCAAAACTTAAGGTTGGCATTCATCCGCATTTTTATACCTTTTACAAAAAGGGCTATTTAAGCGCTTCTCAACACTTCTCTGTGGGATGACAGCACCAAGCTGACAAATGGGAAGGTTTTCTTCTCTAAATGTATAACACCAGTTTCCTCTCCCTTTATAATGGAATCCTGATTGAACCATGCAAGCATAAATTGTTGCATCCTCATTAACACTAAGCTTTCTATTTTCTGAATCAGCATCAATAAGACTCGGCATTCCACATTCTAATAAGGCTTTTCCTATCTCAGTAAAATCTGCACCTGCCTTCTCCCACATACTCACGTACTCTGGAGGACTGCTGTCAATTTTTGATATGTCACATCCAGTCACACTTAATAGGACTATACCACTCAATAATTTTAAAATTTGTCTCATTTTTTCTTCCATAAATGATCTAAAGTCGAATAAATTGAATGAATTTGTTTAGTAGGAGATGTTCCATAATTAGTTATACACGCTTTACTTGCATCACCATAACAATTATGAGGACTAGGATCATAACCGCCTAACGCCCTCCCTCTCTCTATCAATGGAGAGGTTGCTGTAGTCAATAAACTTTTTCCTACAAACAGCGTCATATATAAAGGATTTTTTATACCTTTCTCCAAAAGTGAAACATCTAGATTTAAAGGTACTTTATAAAAAGTAGGTGCATTGTAACCAAACAACGTACTAATGGGGTCAGATGCATGGCTTTGTAAGTAAACATGATCATTTTTGCCATCGCTTACGACATATAATGCATTCGCTATCGATTGAGCATGATCCGCTGGTCCATAAAGATAAATATCTGTTTTTTCTGCTATACCGTGGATGCCCCGCTTTTCAAAGTCACGTAGTCCATTGCCTATTGTTAAGCTACCACGACTATGCGCACTAACAATCGCCCCATCATTACCATAACGAGAGGCAAAATCTTGGAATTTCTTGGTCGAATTACTCCATCCCCCAAAATACTCATAAATTGCTACCCCGAACTCTACTAGCTTATCTTTAGCTTGGGGGTGGTAGGTAAAATAAAGGGGTTCATGCGCATTATCAGCCATTTTGACGGCATTACGGGCTGCTTCATCAGATGAATTAGAAATACCATTATAGAACATACGCCTGTTGCCATCAGAGCCTTTTTGTAAATGATTTTCTTCTCCTGGTTTTAAATAGCGATACAGAGTAATATTTTTTCCATCATTGCCTTTTATAGGTTTTCCATTTTCATCGGTTAAATAGAGGACATTGCCATTTTCATCATGCAAAATCTCACCTACTGGATGCTCTTTAACATTTGCGACTTCGCGTATTTTGTCCCAGTATCCCAATCCTTCATCCGATAAATCATTGATCATATCTACGCGATTATGCACTGCTCCCTCAAGCGGTGCGACATCTAGCTGTCCTACTGCTTGGTGTGCTGCTGCGGTGTTGCGGTTGAGAGAGCCAATGATTTGTCCAGCATCTTGCCCCATCGCCCTC
>NZ_JBHIRW010000150.1:0-1755 GCF_042197445.1 Bartonella sp. AA1HLJMS
GTTTGTACGACAAGTCTTCTGATTTCATTGATCTGTTGTGGAAAAGCCTTTTTAATAGGCGGGTTTCCATCTGTATCGTCTTCTTTACTTGCTAAATTAAGAAGCATGCCTAATAGGTATCTTCGTGCGTAGGTAAGTGTGGAACCAAGTGATTGTATGCTATTTTTAGAGCCTGTACTGTCAATTGGAAATGTTCCTTCTGTTGAGATTTGATTGTCTGAAGGATGAGACAGAGTTATTTCTATGGTAACGTTTTTTTCTGTTTGATTTTTAATACGATAAAACAAAGCAAATTTGTATGTTGCAAGCCCTTTCTTTACAGCATCAATGTACTGATCAAGTGTAGCGTATTTGCTGTTTGTATGGTTATTAATGGCGTTTTGTTCGATATTTTTATATGCCATTTGCACAGCCGAAAGATCACGGACAAAATTTTGGCGCTCTTGTCGTTTTATCTCTTGTTCTCTTAAATCAAGAAGACGCTCTAAGCGATCCATATCGACGTCACTGTCTAAGGCTTTATTTAAAATACGTTCCATGACAGTTTGTTCGACGGCTACATGATGTGTTTCTTCAATTTCTATTAGGTTAGTGTTTTGTTCACTCATCTTGATTTCCTACATTGCGCGCAATTCACCCGTGGCATGAATCACGCATGTGTTAAAAGGCTGATTGGTTGTTAAATTTTTATGTCTTGAGGAATTCTCGTGTTTCCGCGAATATTAGCTAATCCACGAATTTCGGCATTTCTAAAGATCTTGACTGCGTCATAAATGCGAGCACTATCATAAACTTTTGCATCTCCAAAAATCTCAACATTTCCATAATTAATATCATCCTCATACGTGAAATTGGAGCATGATATAATGACATCACCATAAACTTTAGCATTGTTATAAATGAGAGCAGGACCACAAATTATTGCGTTCCCATATACACGAGCATTGTCGTAAACATTGGCACTATTCTTTATTCGTGCATTCTCAAAAACTTTTGCATCACCATAAATGAGTGCGCTATTGTAAACTTCTGCATCACCGTAAACATGAGATTTGTCGCGAACAACAGCATCACCAAAAACATGTGCACTACCAGAAACTTCGGCATTACCAAAAACAACAGCACGACTGTAAACTTGTGCATCAGAATAAACTGAAGCATTTCCACTAATACAGGCGCCATCAAATATCTTGGCATTATGAAAAATGGTAGCGCTTTCAAGCACCTTGGCATCATCATAGACCCAGCAATTGCCATCATGACCTAAGTTATATTCCTTTTCAATAAAGCCACCAAGATCTCCTTTTTTGACATCATCAAAATCCCTTAAAGCACGAATACGGTGAAGAGTTTTTCTATCAAACTCAATTGTTTCATCAGTCAGTTCATATTTTTTTTCCATGGTTTATTTCCTTGATTTGCGTACAATTCACCCGTGGCGTGAATCACGCTGGTGTTTAAAAGTTGGTTGTGTGGTTAAAAACGGCTTATATGGCTATTACGGTATTACCAAAAATCTCGGCAAAACCACAAACTTTAGCTTTTCCATAAACTTTGGCGTTACCAGAAACCCAGCAATTGCCATCATGACTTAGATTGTCTTCTTTCTCGATATAGCCTCCTAAATCACCTGCTTTAACATTACCAAAGTCTCTCAATGCACGAATGCGGTGGAGAGTTTTGCCCCCAACTTCGATTGTTTCATTAGTCAATTCGTATTTTTTCACCATGCTTTTTCTCCAGTGGACATGACGT
>NZ_JBHIRW010000151.1:0-1735 GCF_042197445.1 Bartonella sp. AA1HLJMS
ACCATAATATATGTCTTCACGTCCAATCTTATTAACAAGATTAATCAACTTGACCTTGCTTATAGTGATATGTGGGATATCTATCATCTCTGATCTTTCTTCTTTAAGAGTGTGAATCGTGTTGTTGTAATACGCTGCGTTGTTTGCATGGCTTCACACGAGCAGAAGAACAATCAACAAAAGCAGACGGTGGAGAAGATGCTTCTTCTTCCATCAAACCTTGTAAACGCTTAGGATAGAAAAAATCTTCTGGACGCAAATCAATGTTGTGCCGTTGAGCATAAGTGAGCAGTTGTGCCTGATAAGTTGAAGGAAACAACCCGTCGGCACCGCCTTTCTTCTTGGAGTAGGTTATACGATAAACAGCACCTTTACATTTATGTAAGATGTGTGCAACCTTTGCAACTCCTCCTAAATATTTTATAAGTGTATATGCAGGTTCTTGTTTCATAATAATATAATTTCATAAATTCTGAATTTTATCAAGGGTAAAAATTCAGAATTTATTGAATTGATTTTTCACTCAATCTGAAAGAATCTAATTTTATGGAACGTGAACAATTAAGATTATGGCTTAAAGAGCAATTAGTAAAAAAAGGACACGGCAGCAAAAAAATGCTGGCGGAGCATTTAGGTGTATTACCTTCCACTCTCACCAGTATATTAAATAATTCAGGTACAAACCGCTCGATAAAAGCAGATGAATTAATAAAAATTATTAATTTTATTGGTGAGGTACCCCCTTTTTTAATCGAAGGATCTGGGCAATTTGTTAGTCTTTTTTATCAAGCAAAGCCTGAAGTTCAGCAAGCTGTTTTAACGATTCTTCAGAATTCTGGCCAATCAGACAAAAAATAATAGCAGCTATCACCTTTTTATCCCCATAATTCCAAAGTTTTTTTAGCATTTCTTCATCCACTATTAGCCTCCGTATATAAATATTTCATATTTTATGAAATTTATTATTGACATTTTTCATTAAAAATGAAATATATATCCCATAAACCGCAAACAAACAATTGCCAAGAGGCGTTGGGGAGGGGAAATTATGGATAAGCCAATTCTTATTAAATCCAATGAAATTTTATTAATTGTCTGTGATAGTGATGAGCACATTACACAATCTGGTCCACTGGATGAAAAACAAATTCTAGATATTGTTGATAATTGTTTTGATGAACCAATGGAAATTTTTCGCGTGAACACTTCTGAGAAGAGTTGCGAAAGCATTTCTGAAGAGATCGCAGAAGCATATGTAACAGAAAATATCGACCGCCTTGATGAGGATAGTAAGGTTTATTACTTTGTCAGTGAAAGTGATGCCTACCATGCTTTTTTAGACGAAATAGCACAGCTAAAATATGAAGATGAAATGTTCGGTAGCTATGAAAAGCAACACCGTTTGCGCCTATGTGATGTGCTTTAAAAATTCTAAAGGGCGCTTTTAAAAGCGCCTCCCTTTTTCCCATCAATAATTGATTAGAGTAAACTTATGAACACACATGAAACTAATAAAGATAGCACAGGGTATCTCTTCCCTGAAAACGAGGTAGACAACAAAATTGGTTATGCCAAAATGGTCAAAGCCCATGTAATGCATAGGCACTTACATTTGAAACAAGATTTTTCCACTTGGTTTAACGATTGTGTTGAAAAGTTTGATCTAAAAGAAGGCGTGGATTTTGTTTTTACAAAACAAGAATGGAACAGACAGAAGATTTGTCCAAAATCTGAA
>NZ_JBHIRW010000152.1:0-1714 GCF_042197445.1 Bartonella sp. AA1HLJMS
CAGAGATTCTTTGAAGTTAAGAAAGCGCATTTTCGCATCAAGGGTCTTATGGGCGAGATTGTGTCTTTTCATTTCTCCCAGATCATTGCGCAATTGTTGTATGGCGTGTTTTTGTTGCGTCGTACTCTTTTTCAAGCCTTGAGCGAGTTTAAAAGATAACCTGATATATTTGATCAACAGGTAAGGAAACCTGACCATAACCATAACCATTAAAATGGCAATGATAATGAACCCTAAAAAAACCAAATGCTGCATCATAATGCTCCCTTTTTTTCCCTATCGCATTGATGTGAAATCATCATTTTTATTCTCTGCTCAAACAAATGTTTCTAATTCCTTTACTGTTTCTTGCACGCCATACTGAAGGAGACTATGGAGAATTAAAATGACAGGTAAAGAAACAACAATACATGTCCAGACCCAAAACAGCAGTCGCATGACAAAATCAATAATGTGAAGCACCATCATAGGCACGTAATTGTGCAAAAAAACCGCAGATTTTGGAAGAAAAGCTGAAAAAACGACAAAACCTGTGCAAAGTGCAACCATAACGAAGGCGATAGAAAAGATCATAAAATAATCTTTTTTTGAGAGAAGCAAAGATTCTTGAAAAGAAAAGGCACGCAACTGTGTTGCAAGAACTGTCCTCTGTCCTCTACCCTCTACCTGATAATGCCCTAAATTCTGCGCTGCACCCTTTTTTAATTTTCGCTGCGTCACCAATAACAAGATTGTCCGTTTTATCAACGAATAATAAAGTGCAACGATTGTCACCACGGTAGAAAGGAATACCATAAAAATTGCAGAACAAATAAAAATTGCCGTTCCTACGGCAATCAACATTCCAATGATTAAAGAAGCACTCACTTTTCCCCCTATTGTCTTCTGTTAAGAGATTGATTGTCTAGCTGTTGCTGCTCTGGCAAGGTTTCCCATTGTAGCATCATTTCCTTCACATCCCGTTTAAATACGGCGTTAAAGACAAAAAAGAGCGGACAAAAACCAAAAAGAACGCCAAAAATTATTTGCGGTAAGAAACATAAAAAAGCCCAAACACTATTCCACCCCGCATCAAGAACATGCTGAATTATAGGATTTTGGAATGGGTGTTTAAGACTTTCCTGAAGACTTTCTTGTTTCATTTGTCCCAGTGCTTGGAGCTGTTCTTTGGATATAACGTGAAAAAATTCCAAAGGATCCATATAGGCAGACGCGGAAAAAAGCACCAACAAGAGGATAGCCAAACAACAAATGATGATATAATCGCCTGTTGAAAGAGCCGTCAATTTTTTGAAAGCTTCTGATTGATCCAACACTGGCTGCGATACAAAAGCCTTATCTCCCTTATGGGCAAATTGATGTTGTGATTTATCTTCGATCATACGGATACTCCCCCACTTCTAAAATTCCCACTCTTCAATATTTGATAGCACGCCACCAGCGCGGTAAATTCGCTTAGCACCCTTCTCAGAGTAATGCAAGTATTATAAATCCCCTCTACGTATTTTGTTCATTTGCCCTATACGCGCTTATACATGAAGCACTATACGTGAGGCGCTTACAAGCCACCCCCCTATCCCCAAGGTGGTGCCCGCATATTGAAAGCCAAGCACGCAGACAAGATCAACCTCAGTCCCAGATCAACCTCATTCATTGCCTCATCAAAAACTTCCTCAAGTACACAGCATAAATGCCTTACGCTTACCTCTTCCTC
>NZ_JBHIRW010000153.1:0-1706 GCF_042197445.1 Bartonella sp. AA1HLJMS
GGATTAGAACTTTATGGACATAGTCGCGGGACAATGACATTGGGGAATATGCTGAATTCTTTCAAACAAGAAGGTGTGCACGGGATAGCCAACGAAAACACGACTATCAATCTCTATGGACCAGCCTTTAATGTTTTAGTTGCAGCCGGTCTGTTAGATTATGTGAGTGATGGCAAACAAACCACTATTGGCTTTGATGGGCATAGATATGACTTTGTAAGCAGAATTATTGGTGGCAATGGCTATACCTACGGGACACTCCCTGCTGGTAGTAACATGTGGAAAGAATGGTGGAGAGTGATCATGAATCCCATAAGTTCCCATACTTGTCTTGGAGATGCGAGCCAAGCATGTCGGTATGTTTATGGCTCATCCAATCGAGTGCAAAATAAGAAAAAATCTTGGTATTAGTTTTCAGGAAGATATTGTCGATTGTGATGACAACGATGCTGTTAAGCAGCGTATAGGATTGATCAATGGTTATTTGAAGTCAGTAGTGAAGGAAGGTTGGGTGGATATTACTGAAGGGAAGAGCCTTTTTGATGATTGTATAATAGAAAAATCTAATAGTGATCACGATACTGTCAGTGGTTTTGTAGATTATTGTTTACAAATTAAAGCAAATAACCTCTTTTTTATTTACATGAGAGAAGTAAAGGGTTTCGTTGGTTTTTTTGTTTTAAAGTTCTTACAGAAGTTCGCAGGCATAGAAGCAAAAATGGAATAGTTTTTTTATTGGATGAGCCAGCAAATAATTTACATATTCATCCACAGAGAAAAATATTAAGCTCCTTACAAACGTTATCGAGCATAAAGGGCAATAAAGTAATTTATTCGACGCATTCCCCTTATCTTATTAACGACGATAATTTGGATAATTTGTTTACCGTACGTAATGAAGCAAATGATTTTGAAGCGCCTCGAATTGTTTGTGAAAGATTTCTGGAATTAACTACATCTACTGAAGAAACTGTGAGGGCTGTTGAGCCTATTGTTCAAAAAACATGGATTACACACCTTGGAACAGGAGCTGATTGGATTATAAAAAAAATTTAATGGAGTTGCTGCTAATGCAAAGAAGGTAAATCACATTGCTGATTGCGTGAAACATATTATTGGTGGATAATTTTCTCAGTTTATGCCGTAAAGCTTATACCCTTACGCGTTTTATTTAAATGCTTACACCCTTTGGTAAAATTTTACGGAAACTTCGCATTGATCAATCCAAACGCCTCTTAGATATGGCTAAGAAATTAGACATATCTGTAGGATTTTTATCTTCTGTCGAGATTAGCAAAAAATCTGTTCCTGTAGGACTGGAGGAAAAGATCATAGAGCTTTATAGTTTAGATCAAGAGGTAGCAGAAATTTTGAAAAGAGAATCGGATTCTTATTGTAAAAGTTTCACTATAAAGTCTTCTGATACATTTAGATGTGAAGCTGTTGGTATGTTTGCTAGACTGATAAACATTATTTCACAAGAAGATTTAGAACTATTAAAAAATTGTTAGAGAAAGCTGGCAAAAAGAATGCGCTTTGTAAAGAAAAGAATAAAAATCATATTCCCCTAACTTTATTTAGGCATCCCTTATCTTTTAAAAATATATGAAGAATCAAAAACTTAATAGGAATATAAAGCTATATGGTGGGCGATGAGAGACTCGAACTCCCGACATCCTCGGTGTAAACGAGGCGCTCTACCAGCT
>NZ_JBHIRW010000154.1:0-1697 GCF_042197445.1 Bartonella sp. AA1HLJMS
GCTATTGTAAACGAAGCCAATGAAAGACTAATCAAAAACATACAGTACCAACTTGCTCGTCAAGAATATGCTGCCAACAAGAAAGGCTAGATCATGTTCTCAAGCTTTATCTATATCTTACATATCCTTATGAGTTTAAGCATTACATATTCTTATTGCGATTTTAAAAACAGATTATCACTTATGCTTTGTTTTTTTCATAAAAAATCAATAAAATCAATTCAAAAGGTACTTCCCAGCGGGTTGGCTTCTTTGCGGGGCAGGCGAGCGCGAACTATCGCTAGCGACAGAATTTTCAAATCAACTGTACATTGTACACTTAACTCATTGATAAATAACAATTTAAATATGTACACTGTACAGTATGTGAAACGTTTTCTTAGCAAGAAGTAATTTTTGTTACTTGACAATTCTATAGTAATAGGTATTTTCGAATCAGGTGCCTAGAAAACACCTTAAAACAACAAGCGGATTGGTTGCCGAAATAATCAGTCTTCCGCACATTAAAGACTTTGACTCATTATATGCTACATGCGTAGAATAATATTGTCGGGTGTGGTTACGCTATACAATACCCTCATGGGGAAAGGCGTAACGACGGGCTTGTTGCCGTGTTTTCTAGCACCCGGCATCCTCTTAGGATGTCAATAGAAAGCCTAATCAACAAGGAGTTCATTATGAACACTCTTATTAAAATTACAGAACAAACGATTGATCAAGAAACAGTTCAAGCAGTAAATGCACGTGATTTGCATACGTTTTTAGAAGTCAAATCCGAATTTAGAAATTGGATAAAAAATCGCATTGAGGAGTATGGTTTCCTAGAAAATAAGGACTTTATAAGTTTCGCTAAAATTTTAGCGAAACCTAATACCTTTCAAGAAAATCAAGGCTTTGTGAGTTTTACTAAAAATTTAGTAAAACCTAAAGGCGGTCGTCCAAGTACAGAATACCACATCACTTTAGACATGGCGAAAGAGCTCTCAATGGTGGAACGTAATGAGAAAGGACGTCAAGCACGCCGTTACTTTATTGAGTGCGAGAAGAAACTAAAAAGCCAATCTGTTGATTATGATAATGATACACGCTTTGATTTGCCAAGTTATTGGGAAGGTATGAACGCTGGTGAAAAAGTTTTGTATCTTCTGGGTCCAATTCATGTTCGTCTTCTTGATGCCTTCAGAGTAGATGAAGAAAACAGAAAATACAAAGCTCTCATTAAAGAAGCAAAACAAGTCTTAGAAAGATCTGTCGTAAAAGCTGCTTAGATTAAGACACATCTCTCCTCCCCGTTATCAACAATGGGGAGGTGGTTGGTTTAGCTGCCACTTGCTTTTTTTAAGACTTCACCCATACGTGTTCGCCAGTCTTTTCCTTGTTTTTTAAAAGAGGCAATAACATTTGGGTCGAGACGGAGAGTAACCGCTTGTTTAGGAGATTCAACGGGTGGACGCCCACGTTTACGGCGTTCTTCTGTTACATACTTAAAAAAGGAGGCTGGTAAAACGTCTTTAGCTGGCTTTAAGCGTGCAAGTTCTTCATCTGTTAGTGGTGGGGAATCCACAGCGTCCCAATCTTCTTTTGTGTAGCCACATTCTGTTTCAAAGGTTTTTTTGATAGTCATTGAAAACCTCTCTTTCTTTTTTATTCGCTTGACGAAAACTGATAATGGATATCGCTTCATTGCCAAGCTTTGC
>NZ_JBHIRW010000155.1:0-1689 GCF_042197445.1 Bartonella sp. AA1HLJMS
ACACTCATATGAAGCAATTTTGCACTTTCACGGTCTGTTAAAAGAATATCATTTTCTGTCATTCTAAAATCCTTTCACTATAAAAACAAAAACAAATCATAATCATTTATTAACCACATTTTGGTTCATTTAGAAAGATGTTTTATTCATAGAAAACAATATTTTATCATATAATTTGTGATGTGATAATTTATGACTCTTATTGAGAAAGAATGAGAGAGAAGAGAGAGAAAGTTATCCACAGATCATGGGGTTATTCACCCCATATCTTAAGATTGACCAGTGACATAAGCCGCCCATTTATCCATATAAACACGGCGCTGTTCTAGATAGTCCGTACGACGATAAGCACGCTCTACTTGTCCTCCGACTGTATGACTTAGAATAGTTTCAGCAACCTCATAGGAAGCATCGGTTGTTTCAGCAAGCCAATTGCGTAAACTAGAACGAAAACCATGCGGGCATGCTTCAATTTTATTTTTTCTCATATACCAAGCCATCATCGTATGTGAAAGAGGACCGCGACCGGTAGGAGAAAAAAGAAAATCACTTTTAGAAATACAACGAGCTTGTTCAATAATTTTCAGCGCTTCTTTTGATAAGGGGACGCGAAATTCTGTTGTAGTATCACGCTTTCCTTTCATATTTTCAGCAGGAATTGTCCAGACATCATCTTCAATTTGACCTTCACGAATATGACGCAAAGGAAAAGTACGAACTCCTGTCAAAATAAGCAAACGCAAAGCCAGTTGTGTTAGGATTGTTGTTTGGCAAAGTGTTTTATAAAAGGCAGGGACCTCTTTCCAATCCATTGCGGGCATGTTTTGCGTTTTATGACGTTGTTTGCCTAAGAGAGCACGTGCTTTTTCTGTTGCTTGTAAATCAACATCCAATCCTAGTGCAGCCGCATGTTTGAGACATATATTAAGACGATTAAGAGCTCTATTAGCTGTTCCAGCTTTTGTATGCCAGATAGGAGCAAGAGTATTGCGTATCTCAGTTTGGGTAATTTCTGAAACGGGTAAACAGCCTAATTTGGGGAGAATATGAAGACGTAATGGTAAAAACCAATGTCCGTCTTTTCCATCCCCTTTTAATTCAGCTTTACGACTTTCAAAAGCATCCACGGCAATATCTTTTAAATAATGGAGATTGCTTATTGCTTCACGCTTTTGTTTATTGCGTTCTTTAATAGGGTCACGACCCTCATGCAAAACAGAACGCCATTGATTTGCCAATTCACGCGCTTTTTTTAAAGAAACGTTTCGCAATGCCCCCAAGCCCATTTCACGACGGCGCCCATGAATGGTATAACGGTAAATCCATTGAGCACCTCCATCTTTACGCTTGTGAAGTAACAAGCCGGCACCATCGTTATATTTGCCAGCCCCTAATGTTGCAACAGATCTTGCATTAAGACGGTTCATAAGAGCCATTTTAAGTCCTTTCTTATACAAATTTTATCCACACACTCATCCCACTTGCTATGTGCAAACGAGTGGTTTTGATTGATTCAATATAAACAGATTTGAAATAAGAGAATCTTACGTTATTCGGGTCTTTAACTCAATATGAATAACGCTAGATTATCATTATAAATCAATAGCTTGTCACCAGCTCACAAGCTTACGAAACAAACCTTCATGAGAGAGATCAGATACATTGCTGTCTTTTTCTAAACGTTCATCA
>NZ_JBHIRW010000156.1:0-1655 GCF_042197445.1 Bartonella sp. AA1HLJMS
CGGGATGATGTGCAAGAGCTCGTTTTTACTGCTTCACCAGAGGAAATTTTAACGCCATTTAAACAAACACGAGAGCCAGTGAGAGAAAAATCAATGCATGAAATGTTAGAGGAGGTGGTGCATAAAAAACAAGAGGCGTTGGAAGAACCCCTAAGTTTATTTCCTGAACTTTCTAATGTTGAGCTTGATCATCAAGCAGAACATATTATTCGGGAAATTCTTGAAGATCCTGAGGCTTTTTATCGTTCAACAGCGGTGCTTTATCAAGATTTTTCGGTTCGTTGCCGTATCCATGGTATGTCACAGGTTCCTTTTAATCTTTCACAGTTTCGGCGTAAGCTGGCGATTGCTCAAGCTTTTGTTGATGAACAAACAGCTGTGAGTGAACACTGGAAACATATTTTGCAGATATCAGAAAGTTTAGAAGATGATGTTCAAGGAGTCTTCTTGAATGTGGCACAGGCCGCATTGAGCGGAAAACCATGCCCATCCGATGCATTTTTAGCCCGTCTTTATGGAACGCATTCTTTAAGCCGTGCCCGCCGGCTTTTAACCTATTTTGAAGAGCGCGGACTTATTGTTATTCATTCGCATTTTAATGGTCAACGCATTGTTGCATTTCCTGATCTTGGTGTCGAAACGGCACCAGGAGATCCCAAAGAACCACTTTAACCAAATAAGCTTGAGACAGATTGTTCTGCCGCTGTTCTGGCGATGGCTTCTCCAATGAGATCAGCAATGGGCAAAACACGGATATTATGGGCTTTCTCAATAGTTTCTGTTGGCATAATTGAATCTGTAATAACCAATTCTTTCATTTCTGAATTGGTAATGCGTTCAATCGCATTACCAGAAAGAACACCGTGCGTGATATAAGCTGTGACACTATTGGCACCGTGTTTCAGCAGAGCACTGGCTGCATTGCACAAAGTTCCACCGGAATCAACAATATCATCCAGCAAAAGACAATCTTTTCCAGAGACATCACCAATAATATTCATAACTTCTGATTCACCGGGACGTTCACGACGTTTATCTACAATAGCAAGCAAACTATTCAAACGCTTGGCGAGCGAGCGAGCGCGAACCACCCCACCCACATCTGGTGAAACAACAATAACATTTTCAAGAGAATAATGCACTTTGACATCGCGAGAAATGACGGGAACAGCATAGAGATTATCCGTAGGGATATCAAAAAAACCCTGAATTTGTCCGGCATGAAGATCCAACGTTAAAACGCGATGGGCGCCTGCTTCAGTAATCAGATTGGCAACAAGTTTTGCAGAAATGGGGGTCCGTGGTCCAGGTTTTCTATCTTGGCGGGCATAGCCAAAATAGGGTATTACTGCTGTAATACGACGCGCAGAAGAACGACGAAGGGCATCAATCATGATGAGCAATTCCATCAAATGATCATTGGCGGGATAAGATGTAGATTGCAAAACAAAAACATCTTGTCCCCGTACATTCTCATGCAATTCTACGAAAATTTCTTGATCAGCAAAGCGCTTTACAGTTGCCTTGCCTAAGGGTATGTTCAAATAATTTGTAACATCTTCAGCTAGGCGTGGATTGGAATTTCCGCAGAAAAGTTTCATAGTAGAACCTCTGAATCATCATGGTGGGAATGCGACACGGTTTTTAATTTCTTT
>NZ_JBHIRW010000157.1:0-1654 GCF_042197445.1 Bartonella sp. AA1HLJMS
CAACAAGAAGTATCCGATAAAACCTACGAAACTATTCACGCAAAAGACGGTGGCAAAATCATTGGAAAACATTTAACGATAAACCACCCAGTCCATTACGATGTATACGCTGTAACAGCTGAAGGTGTTAACAGTGTAATTGAATTACAGGATAGTAGAATTATCCCAAAACTTGATTCTGAGATTTTCCGCGGTCTTGAAGCCAAAGACGGAGCTACAATCAAAATGATTGGAGGTTCCATTGCAGCTGCCTCTGTTGGCGCTTCTTTTAATAACACGAATAGCAGCGAAAACATGCTAAAAGACGTGGTGATATCAGACTTAGATAAAGATGGACTGCAATTACTCTCAGGAATAGTTACCAAGGGAAGCACGCTCACCTTAAAAAATGTAACTGTTATGCATGCCTTCTCTGCTCTAAAGGCAGATGATCACTCGACAATAACAATCTCTGGAGGATCATTTGATGGAAAAACTGATGGAATATATGCTTCAAATGGCAGCACGGTTACTATCGACAACAAGACTGAGATTACAACATCCAGTGCTTATGGACTCCATGCTGATGGTGCACAATCCAAGATCACAATGACTGGAGGGACAGTAAGCGGTTGGGGTATAGGCACATTGTTTGCCGAAAACGGCGGACATATTCATGTCAATGGTATTACTATAACATCGACAGATGGCACTGGAACTGGTGTACTGGCCGATGCCTCTGGAAGCATAATTGAATTACATAATACAACGATTAAAGATGTTTCAACGGGGTTTTTTACACAACCAAACGGTACGATCAAGATGACTGGAGGTTCTATTACGGCTTCTATAATAGGCGCTTCTTTTAATAACAGTAAGAGCGCTGAGAACAAGATAGAAAATGTGAAAATATCAAGTGGTAAAGACGATGACCAACAACTTTTCGGGGTAGTCGCCACTCATAACAGCAACCTTACTTTGAAAAATATAACAGTTACTCAAGAAAATATAGGCATAGCCTCCGCTTTTAATTCTCAAATAAACGTATCAGGGGGAGAATTTAATGTAAAAACCTCAGGGGTATCTGCTGAGAGTGGCGGCACCATTATCATAAAAGACAATGCTAAAATTAACGCATCTGATGGTAGTGGATTACATGCAAGCGATCCACAATCCCAAATCACAATGACAGGCGGAACAGTATTTGGAAAACAAGCTGCATTGTATACAGAAAACGGTGGACATATCGATGTCAAGGATATTTCTGCAACAGCACAAATCGGTGGTTTGCAAATCATGTCTCTCTTCTACACAGATCAAAATTATCCGCAAAAACGTCAAAGCAATGAAATCAATGTGACTAATGCAGATATCCACGTAGAAAATGGTGCTGGAATTCTTATCGGAGCTTTCACTGACAACGATATCGAAAACAATGCAGACCTATCAATTGGTACAGCCAATATCAAAAATTCAGAAATCCATGCCGATGTTTTATTAGGAAAAGGCGTTTATTGGAAAGACAAAGAGCTTTGGGACTATGTCGGTGCAAACGCCATCTCCAACGGCACCTTCACATTAAGCGCAGATCAGTCTACTTTAGAGGGCAGAGCAAATATTGCTAAAGACAGAAATGTGCACTTTGATCTGAAAAACAATACAAAATGGACGTTGA
>NZ_JBHIRW010000158.1:0-1641 GCF_042197445.1 Bartonella sp. AA1HLJMS
AAAATTATATGCCCCACAAGCTGCGAGTGAATTAAAACGTTCTCGTTTTTCTTTTGTTAAAGTTCTTTCGTTGGCTATAGCGGCTACATTCTTATCGAATGTTACTCCTAGTTTTTCGGCAAATGTCGATTTAAGCAAAATGTTCCTTGAAGGTGTCGAGAGCGCTGTTGTAGGAGCTCCACAAAATGTTATCTCTGCTTATGATCGCGATAACAGTGATTTAGAGGCTTCTAGTGCATCAAAGGAAAATTATATAACAGCGTTGAGTGTTGCGACGACACCTAAGGTGGATGTTGCCAGTGACTACGCAAATTTTCTCATCAATACTCTTTCTAGTAACAGTGATAATAATTCCACAATAAATGCTTTGACGACAAATGCTTTGACAACAAGACAACTCATTCCTGTTAGTCAACTGCAGCGAGGTGGTGACAGAGGTATTGAGTTGGGTGAGGGGGCGAATGCGCCCTCTGTGTCGTCTATTGCGATAGGCAATAAGCAAGACTGTGAAGGCAAAAACTGTTATTACTACGCTGCACGTGCGTTAGCTGAAAGAGCGATAGCTATCGGTTTATCAGCTTATGTTGAAAATTATGAGGGGATTGGTATTGGTACTAATGCAACAGTATCAGCTGATAATGGTGTAGGTGTAGGTGCCTTTACACAGGCGACAGCAAAAAATGCTATCGCTTTGGGGTATGCAGCAAAGGCGACAGGTTTGAGTAGTATTTCTATAGGGCGCTCGGCGCACTCTTTGGGCCAGCATAGTATCGCAATAGGTTCTGAAGATACTAAAGATGATTATACAACTGCGAAGGCTGATTATTCAACGGCTGTTGGTTCTGTTTCTAAAGCTTTGGAATATGCTACGACTGCTATAGGACATCGTGCAAAGTCAGCCGCAAAGAATGCTACTGCTTTGGGTTTTTATTCAGAAGCAACGGCAGAAGGAAGTGTTGCTCTAGGAAGCGATTCTGTATCTGATAGGGCTGCCTCTGCTTTGGGTTACACTTCTTTGTTGCAGGGTCCTTCACAAAGCGCCGAGGCGCAATGGAAAAGTACGCGGGGCGCAGTGAGTGTTGGTAATTTTGCTAAGGGTATAACGCGACAAATTACAGGCGTAG
Source organism: Bartonella sp. AA1HLJMS (assembly GCF_042197445.1). Lineage (NCBI taxonomy): Bacteria > Pseudomonadati > Pseudomonadota > Alphaproteobacteria > Hyphomicrobiales > Bartonellaceae > Bartonella > Bartonella sp. AA1HLJMS. The sequence goes on from NZ_JBHIRW010000158.1 coordinate 1,125, forward strand.
CAGCTGGGAGTGAATCTACCGATGCAGTTAATCTTAGACAGTTAAAAGACTTAGAAAGTGTCGTAAGAAATGAAGTTGCTGATGTAAGAGGCAGTATTCTTCTTAAGAAAAATGATGAGACAAAAGTTATCACTATTGGTAAGGATCTATGGGAACGATTTGATCTTGATTTTAGCGGCCCTAAAAGCGACCCTCGGACCATTTCAGGTGTGGGCGCTGGAATGCTTTCGGAAGAGTCGACGGAAGCAGTCAATGGTTCTCAGTTGTTTACTACAAATCAAAATGTTACAACTGTAGCCACGAATATAGCCAAGTATTTAGGTGGTGGCGCTAAATATGAAAATGGCGCGTGGACCGCTCCTAAATTTACTGTTAAGTCCGTTAAGGATGATGGCGAAACAGAAAACAAAGAATATCCTGATGTAGCGGATGCACTTGCCGGTGTTGGAAGTTCTATCACGAATGTTCAGAATAAATTGACTGAACAGGTTAATAATGTGATTACCAAAGTGGAAAG
>NZ_JBHIRW010000159.1:0-1620 GCF_042197445.1 Bartonella sp. AA1HLJMS
TGGAATAGTGCACCACGTATTTTTTATAGTGCAATTGAAAAATAAGAAGGTATCAAGTTTATAAAATATAAAAAACATGGTCATGATATATTTGATGTATTGCAAAGCTCTTTAATACTTTGCAATACGTTGAATTCTATCGGGAATGGATTACTATGTTGTGTAGAGAATTTTGTTTCAAAACATTCTATTGGGAAGAGAGGTTATTTATCTCGATAAATTCTACGTGTATAGATATTAATATTTGATATTTCAATTTATATGTATAGAAAGTAATAAATTTGTTTGTTGCAAAAGACAGGTGTAACGAATAAAGCAAAGTTTAGTGTTTCTGAAAAAATGGGGACTTTATAAAATGTTTTGGTGAGAAAAACTGTTGTATGCGGGTACGTGGGGAAACATCAAGCTACTCTTCTCATACCTCAGGTTACATTCCTTATGACTTAAAATATGATAATCTATAGGTTCGAAGCTGTTATTTGATACGGAGTTATAATCAAAGTTCGAATTTTCTTCTGAAGAAGGGTGAAAATGGTTACGAAAAATTTATTCAGGATCATCAAAACATCAAATTGTTTTGAGGCTTTTGAAGCAATTAGAGTAGCGCTTTGATGATACTTTTTAGAAAATCGCAAGAGAAACTTGAAAAAGAAATCTTTTTAATGAAGCAAGGAAGGATTTTGGTCTGATATGCTCTGAATTATAAGTGCCGTGATGTCGTGTGCTATCGTGCGTGATAGCTTCATTTTAATCAGATCGTTTTGCGTTGCATATGTTCGTTTGTTCTATACGTGTTTGGGAGGGAATGAGCTTTTGAAAAGTGGCTGCTGCTTTTAGAGATTTTGATATTTTACCTCTAGAAGGCGTGTTTTCTAATCATGATCTTATCATTTTTGCATGTTGTCTCATGGGAAGTTATACAATAACCTTAAATCTTAAAAGGAAAATTCTATGAACGTGAAAAGAAAAATATTGAAAAAGGGCAGTTCTTTTGTTTCTGCTGTTCTTGCAATGGGGATGTTTGTGCAACAAGTTTCAGCGAAAACACCTGCCGATACGCTTGTGATGGCTTGGAATCTTGATACAATAAGTACATTTGATCCCGCACAAATCAATGACCGTTATGGTAATGAAGTTCTTGTTAATGTTTGTGATAATTTAGTCGTTTCTGCTACAGATGATGCTGCTAAAATGGTTCCTTCTTTAGCGAAGAGTTGGGATGTTTCAAGTGATGATCAGAGTACGGTGATTACTTTTCACTTGCGTGATGGTTTAAAGTTCAACGATGGTCGTCCTGCGAATGCTAATGATCTTATTTGGAGCATGAAGCGGGTTGTTCAATTGAAGATGGCTACTGCGGCGACATTTAATGAATATGGTATCACAGAACAAAACGTTGATGAGGCTTTTCAAGCACTGGACGACAAAACAGTGGTGATGAAATTTGATAAACCTTATCCAGCAGAGCTCATTCTTAGCCATTTTGCCACTAGTCGTACTCTTGCTTTGCTTGATCGTGAGACACTCATGAAACACGAAAAAAATGGTGATATGGGAAACCGGTATTTGGCAAGCCATTCTGCTTGCGTTGGTCCTTATCAGCTAGAGAGTTGGCGCCCT
>NZ_JBHIRW010000160.1:0-1617 GCF_042197445.1 Bartonella sp. AA1HLJMS
GGTAATGCCGCTGCAAATAACTACCTCAGCAGTGCGCAACAAGCTCAGATGGAGAAAGAATTAAAGGAGTGTCCTGACCTTTTATGTGAAGCAGCAGTGTCTGCGAAGTGGTCTGCGATTAGTACAGGGCAAGATATAAGCTTTGGGGCAGGTATGGTAGCTGGTGTACCGGCTGAAGTATACGGTACGGTTGATGGTTTTTTGCAAATAGCCAAACATCCCGAAGAGACTTTGAAAGCGCTCAAAGATTTTTTCAGCAGTGGTGAGATTTTGGCGACAATTGGTCGGACCCTTGGACAGTCCTATGTAGATCGCATTAATAAAATGGAGGAGGAATATGAGCGAGCTGGTGCTGGTGGTTCCTTTAATGCTGGACTTGAATTTGGAAAATTATTGACTGAAACAGCATCCCTAATGACAGGAGTTGCTGGAGCAGCCAAGGGAGGCATAAAGCTTGGCGAAAAGGCTCTGGCTAAATTTGCTGCTAAGACTGAGGTAACGGCTGCAAAAGCAGGCAAAGACATCGCTCAATCAACGGAAAAAATAAGCGATAAAGCTGTTGCAGTTCATGAGCAAACAGGAAACAAAGCTTCTCAGACAATTGAAGAAGTCAGAAATAAAATAAAAGATATTTATCCAGAAAAAGACATTGCTCAATCAACGGAAAAAATCAGAGATGAAATTGCTAAAACTCAATATTTCACACAAGGAGAACATTTATGGTCAGACAGAAAATCCACTGTTTTTGAGCTTGAAATACCTCACAAAGGAGAAATAATTACTCAAAAATATGAAGTTTATGAGAGTGAAAAGCTGTTTAATCCTTACCGAATTGTTACTTGGATAGAAAAAGGGAAAGAAGTAGAAGGTACAAATATTGAAAAGATGACAGCAGGAAGAGCGCCCATAGGATTTGATGATAAATCCATTGAATTCCATCACATATTGCAAACACATGATGGTCCTCTAGCAATGGTGACAAACGAGTTTCATAAAAAATATCATCGTATCCTTCATAATAGGCCTAAGGAAATGGGATCAGATATTGATAGAGATTTGTTTAAAAAGTTGAGAGAAGAACTTTGGATGTTATGTGCTGAATGTTATAAACCGAAAGATACAAAAATTAAAAAATAACAATTTATAGGAGAACAAATTATGAAAACTTACACCTTAGATGATGTTGCAGAGTTGGTTGAGAAATATAGTGATATTGTTGATTTTGGCACTGCAGAGGATGCGGTTAGTAATGAAAGGATTGAAGAAGCTGAGAAAATTCTTGGTGTAAAGTTTACAACTTCTTATAAAGACTTTTTAAAAAATTATAAAGGAGGAGAAATTGGAGGTTATGAAATATTTAGCATTTATAACGCAAGTTTTGATAAGTGTCCTGCTGGTGATATTGTTTTCTATCATTTGACGGATATAAAAAATGGTTTCGCAAAACCAAATCAGCTTGCCGTGAATAGAACTGATTTTGGTGAAACATTTTACTTTGATTATACTCAGTTTCAGGATGGTGAATGCCCACTTTACGTCGAGATTCCATCTGGAGCGTCACATTATTATGCAAGTAATTTTTATGAATTTCTCTGTAAAAGAATTAAAGAGCACGCA